>DASQZE010000265.1:0-1911 GCA_035638875.1 Longimicrobium sp. | reverse complement strand
GACGAGGCGATCCCGGTGCGCGGGCTGGGCAACCGGATGCGCTTCAGCGACGACGGCAGCCTGCTGGCCTCCTGGGGCTTCGTCACGGGCGACGACCATTCCATCATCGTCCTGGACCCGTGCTGAGCGGGACCCGGGCGCCGGCCCTCAGCCGGCGCCCGGCACCACGAAGTCGGCGTGCGTGCCGATGACGCCGTGCTCCTCCAGGCACTGCACCATGTAGCAGAACGTTTCGCTCTGCAGGGGAAAGCGGATGCGGTACGCGCGGCGCCAGATGGCGTACACCAGGCGCACCACCTCGTCCGCGGACAGCTCGGGGCGCGCGTCGGCCATGGGTTCGCGGTACAGGATGTACTTGCCCTCGGAGCGGCGCGGCATCCAGGGATGGAAGTACGGGAACGCGAAGGGGATGACGGCGCCGGCGCCCACCAGCGTCTGCAGCCAGGGGCTCCTTCGGCGCACCTCGCCCACCGTGTACGCGGGGTCCTGTCCGATCTTGCGCTGCGCCTCCTGGCGGATGGCCTCTACCAGGTGCGCGCGCAGGCCGCGCCCCAGCAGCATTCCCCGCACGTCCTCGCGCACGGCCAGGTAGGTGATGAACCCCGCGTTCACCGCCTCCAGCCAGATCCCCGCCGCGGCGGCCGCGGGGCGCCCGTCCGCATCCACCATCGCCACCAGGTGGTAGTCGCCGCCCGTGGCCATCCCCCGCCGGCACTCCTCGATCTCCGACAGCAGGTCGTCCACGGGCTGCACGTCGCCGATGGACTCCGAGATCAGCTCCAGCGTTTCGCGGGCCAGGGGGTGGCGCTCGTCCTCGATGGCCACTACCCGCAGGCCGTTTTCGTCCGGCAGCTCAGCTTCGTGCGGCATCCGCCCCAATCTCTTCGTCCACCGGGATGCCGAACGTCCGCGCCGCGTTGCGCCACAGGACGCCTTCGCGCTCCGCGTCCGTAAGCTCCAGCTTGTCCGTGAACTGCAGGTAGCTGGCGATGTCGCTGATGGGCCAGTCCGTGCCGAACATCAGCTTGCCGGGATCGTTCACGTACGCGATGACGTCGTTCACCTTGCGCAGGGCCAGCCGCTCGTACCGCGGCTCGAACGCGCCCAGCGTGAGGCCGCAAAAATCGCCCATCACGTTGTCGTTCTTGTAGATGACCTCCATGGCGTCCTCGAACCACGGGTTGCCCAGGTGGCACATGACGATGGTGGTCTCGCGAAAGTCCACGGCCACGTCGTCCACCTCCAGCGGGTGCGCGTAGCGGACCTTGGACCTGGGGCTGAAGGTGTCGCCCGTGTGGATCATCACGGGCACGCCGAACTCCGCCGCCATCTCGTAGATGGGGTACACGCGCCGGTCGCCCAGGTGAAAGGGCTGATAGCCGGGATACAGCTTGAGCCCGCGAATGCGCCGCGCCTGCAGCAGCCCGCGCAGGTACGCGATCTGGTCCATCCCCAGGTGCGGGTAGCTGATGCCGGCCACCACGCTGATGCGCGGATCGCCCTCCACCATCGCCAGCACCTCGTCGGGCGACGGGCGGTCGGGGGTGACGTCGTACGAGGTGAGCGCCACGGCGTGGGCCACGCCGTTCGCGTCCATCTGGGCGGTCAGCAGGGCGTACCGCTCGGCCAGGGTGGGCGGATCCGTGGCGCTGTAGCGGTTGAGATGGGTATGGCAGTCGATGATCACCGGCAACACGGGGTTCAGGTATGGCCTCAGGGGAGGCAGGGAGCGTACCAGATGCGGGGAAAGATAGTGCGCGAGGCCGGCGGTGGCCCTCCCCCGGCCTCGCCGAGGCTCGTCCACCCCCTCACCGCAAACTGCGCGGGAGAGGGTATACACCCCCAGTCCGTGCAGGATAGCCGGCTTCCAAAGCGATGCAGTTTTCCCCCTCTCCGCGAGGAACGAGCGGG
>DASQZE010000264.1:0-7427 GCA_035638875.1 Longimicrobium sp. | reverse complement strand
CGGAAAGCAGCCGGCGGGTGAATGCCGATCGGGAAGCGGAGAACGCGCGTCGTTCTCCGCTTCTGTCGTTTCGGGGCGGCATCAGGATCATTGCGCGGACCCGCCGGCGGCACCGTGGAGCGGCCGCCGGAAATCATCCCGCCCGCATCCGGCGTGTCCGTCGCCGTCATCCGCGCGGGGCGCGACACCCTCGTATACCGCGGGTACGGCCTGGCGGACGTGGAGAACGAGGCCGCCGCCACGCCGCTGACCGTCTACCGCATCGGCTCCGTCACCAAGCAGTTCACGGCCGCCGCCGTCCTCCGGCTCGTGGACGAAAAGCGGGTCGAGCTGGATGCCCCCGTCTCCCGGTACGTGCCGCGGCTGCGGGACGCGTGGAGCGGCATCCGCGTCCGGCACCTCCTGAACCACACGGCCGGCATCCCCGATTTCCGCGAGCGGTGGCTGACCCTGGACCTGCGCGAGGACGCGCTGACGCCGGATTCGGTGATCGGGATCGTGCGGAACGAGCCGCTGGAGTTCGCGCCCGGCACGCAGGGAAGTACAGCAGCATCGGGTACATCGTGCTGGGCCTGCTCATCGAGCGGGTGACGGGCGAGCCGTACGCCCATCACCTGCGCACCGGCCTGTTGGAGCCGCTGGGGCGGGTTGGGTCGGGACGGGACGGGTCGGGACGGGACGGGACGGGTCGCGAGCGAATGAATTCGCGGCTACAACTGCACACTGTCCGCCTGCGCGGACACCACCGGCGGGCACCGGGCCGGTGTGCACGGGACCCCGCCCGTGGCGGACCCGTCGGCGAAGGCCGACATCACGTTTTCGGTGCCGCGATTTCAATCGCCGGGGCCGGAGCCGAGCCTCCCGGCACGAAGAAGGCCCCCGGCGCATGCTCGCGCCGGGGGCCTCTCCATCGAATCAGGAACCACCGTTGCAGGCTATTCCCTATTCCCTATTCCCTATTCCCTATTCCCTGCCGTGTCCCCTACGCCTCGAACCGCCGGAACGCCAAACACACGTTGTGTCCGCCGAAGCCGAACGAGTTGCTCAGCGCCAGCCGCACGGGGCGCTCGATCATCCCCTCCGTCCCGTAGTTCAGGGTGCAGTCCGGGTCGGGCGTCTCGTAGTTGATGGTCGGCGGGATCTTGCCGTGGCGGCACACCAGCGCGCTGATCACCGCCTCCACGCCGCCGGCCGCACCCAGCGTGTGCCCCGTCATGGACTTCGTGCTCCCGACGATGATCTCCCGCGCACGGTCGCCCAGCGCCGTGTCGATGGCCATCGACTCGTTCTTGTCGTTGGCCGGCGTGCTGGTGCCGTGCGCGTTCACGTAGTCCACCTCCGACACCTCCGCGCCCGCTTCCTTCATGGCCGCGCGCATGGCCCGCACGGCGCCCTCGCCGCCCTCCGCCGGAGACGTGATGTGGTACGCGTCGGCCGTCTGCCCAAAGCCCACCACCTCGGCGATGATGGTGGCGCCGCGGGCACGCGCGTGCTCCAGCTCCTCCATCAGCACCATCCCCGCGCCCTCGCCCAGCACGAAGCCGTCGCGCCCCGCGTCAAACGGGCGGCTGGCCGTCTCCGGCGAGTCGTTGCGCGTGGAGAGCGCCGTCATGTTGGCGAACCCCGCGATGGTCAGGGGCGTCACGGAGGCCTCCGTGCCCCCGGCCAGCATCACGTCCGCCTCGCCGTGCTTGATGCTGCGGAACGCCAAGCCCACCGCGTGGGCGCCCGACGCGCACGCCGACACCGTGCAGTAGTTGGGGCCCTTGGCCTTGTAGCGGATGGAGACCAGCCCCGCGGCGATGTCGCTGATGAACATGGGCACGAAGAAGGGCGACACGCGGCCGGTGCCCTTGTCCAGCATGCGCGCGTGCTGTTCTTCCATCGTGTGGATGCCGCCGATGCCGCTGCCCACGATCACGCCGAAGCGCTCGGAATCCAGCTCGCCGAACGACTCGTCCAGCCCCGCCTCGCGCATGGCCTGCACGGCCGTGGCGATGGCGAACTGGGTGAAGCGGTCCGTACGCTTCACCTCCTTGCGATCGATGTACAGCCCAGGGTCGAAGTCCTTGACCTCACAGGCAAACCGCACCGTGTGGCCGGACGCGTCGTACTGCGTAATGGGGCCGGCACCACTGCGCCCGCCGAGCAGGGCCGCCCAGGAAGCCTGGACGTCCAGCCCGACGGGCGTGAGCAGACCGGTCCCCGTAATCACGACTCGGCGATTCATCAGCCGCTCCGGTGAAAATCGGGAAGCTCGGGCCGGGCCGCCCGCGATGGGCGGCCCGTCTGGAAAGAAGTCAGAGACCGTCGGACGGGGTTGCCGTCCGGGTTCAGCTCTGGCCTGCGTTGCTCGAGATGTAGGTGATGGCGTCGCCCACGGTGCGCAGCTTCTCGGCTTCCTCGTCCGGGATCTCCATCCCGAACTCTTCCTCGAAGGCCATCACCAGCTCCACGGTGTCCAGCGAGTCCGCGCCAAGGTCCTCCACGAACGAGGCCTCGGGCGTCACCTTCTCCGCGTCCACGCCCAGCTCGTTGATGATGATTTCCTTGACCTTCGCCTCGATGTCCGCCATTTCACGTGCTCCTGTTTGATTTGAGCGTACGGGCGCCGCCAGCCCTGGACCGCGTGCGTCCCCTTCCCTTCACTACATCACCATCCCACCGTCCACCACCAGCACCTGCCCGGTGATGTACGACGCGCCCGGTCCGGCCAGGAACCGCACCGTCGGTGCGATGTCCTCCGGCGTGCCCAGCCGTCCCAGCGCGATGCCGTTCATAAGCGCCGTGCGGGCGGCCTCGGGCAGCTCGGCCGTCATGTCGGTCTCAATGTATCCGGGGGCTACGGCGTTGACCAGAACCCCCCGCCCCGCGAGCTCCTTGGCGACCGACTTGGTCATCCCGATGAGCCCCGCCTTGCTGGCCGCGTAGTTGGCCTGCCCGGCGTTGCCCGTGATCCCCACCACCGACGAGATGTTGATGATGCGCCCGCTGCGCTTCTTCATCATCCCGCGGCTGGCCGCGCGCATCAGGTTGAACGCGCCGCGCAGGTTGGTGTCCAGCACGGCGTCCCAGTCTTCGTCCTTGATGCGCATCAGCACGTTGTCGCGCGTGACGCCTGCGTTGTTCACCAGGACGTCAAGCCCGCCCAGCTCCGCCTCCACCTGCTTGACGAGCGCGCTGCACGCCTCGGAGCTGGCCACGTCGCAGGCATAGCCCCGGTGCCCGTCCCCGGGCAATTCCGCGGCCGCCGCCTCCGCACGCGCCCCGTCGCGGGCCACCACGGCCACGCGCGCCCCCGCCGACGCCAGCTCCCGCGCGATGGCGAGGCCGATGCCTCTCGATCCTCCCGTAACCAGCGCAACCTGGCCCTGTAGCTCCACGCCCCCTCCTCCGATGAGTGCCAAGTGCCAAGTCCCGAGTGCCTAGTAGCTACTGGGTACCAGGCACTTGGCACTAGGCACTTCCGTTCAGATACGCTTCGATCCCATCCGCCGTGCCCAGCGCCACGCCGCGCCCTTCGGCGGCCTTGTCGATGCGCTTGAGCATGGTGATGAGCACCTTGCCCGTACCGACCTCCAGGAAGCGCACGGCGCCCATCTGCAGCATGGTCTGCACCGACTGCGCCCAGCGCACGGGCGACGTCAGCTGGTCCACCAGCAGGCTCCGCGCCTCGTCCGGGTCCGTCACCGGGTGCGCCGTCACGTTGCTCAGCACGGGGAATGCCGGGGCGCCGAACGCCGCGGACTCCAGCTGCGCCCGCAGGCCGTCCTGCGCCACCTGCATGAGCGGCGAGTGGAACGCGCCGGAGACCGTGAGCCCCTGCACCTTCTTGGCGCCGGCGGACACGAGCATGGGGCCCACGCGCTCCACGGCCGACACGTCGCCCGAGACGACCACCTGGCCGGGGGCGTTGAAGTTGGCGGGGACCACCACGCTGTCCTGGGCCGAGGCCTCGCGGCAGACGCCTTCCACCACGTCGTCGTCCAGGCCCAGCACGGCGGCCATGGTGCCGGGGCGCGCGTTGCCGCCCTCCAGCATCAGCTCGCCGCGGCGGCGCACGGTACGCACGGCGTCCGCGAACGAGAGCGAGCCGGCGGCGTGGTAGGCGCTGAACTCGCCCAGCGAGTGCCCGCCCGCGCAGACGACGTCGAGATCGGCTTCCTTCAGCACGGCCCACACGGCCGCGCTGTGCGTCAGCAGGGCGGGCTGGGCGTTCACGGTGAGCGTGAGCTCCTCCGCCGGGCCTTCCCACATCAGGGCGGACAGCGCGAACCCCAGCGCCTCGTCCGCCTGCTCGAAGACGGCCCGCGCGGCGGGAAAGCGCTCCGCCAGGTCCCGCCCCATCCCCACCGCCTGCGATCCCTGCCCCGGAAACAGCAGGGCGATGCGCTCACCGTTCATCAGAACTGCACCACGTTGGCTGCCCACGTGAATCCCGCGCCGAACGCCACCATCAGCACCAGCGATCCCTCGCCGATGCGCCCCTGCTCGAACGCCTCGTCCAGGGCCACGGGGATGGAGGCCGACGACATGTTGCCGTACCGGTCCACGTTCACGAACACCTTGCTCATGGGCATCTTGGCGTACTTGGCCGTCGCCTCGATGATGCGGATGTTGGCCTGGTGGGGCACCAGCAGGTCGATCTGCTCCGACGTGACGCCGGCGCGCTGCAGGGCCGTCTCGGCCGCCTCGCACATGGCGCGCACGGCCGCCTTGAAGACCTCGGGGCCCGCCATCTTCACGAAGTGCGAGCGCTCGTCCAGCACGGCGATGTCCAGGGGGATGCGCGCGCCGCCGCCGGGGCGGTACAGCAGGTCCGCCAGCGTGCCGTCGCTCTTCATGTACGACGACAGGATGCCGCGCCCGTCCGTGGCCCGCTTGACGATGGTCGCGCCCGCGCCGTCGCCGAAGAGCACGCAGGTGCCGCGGTCCGTCCAGTCCACGATGGACGACATCTTTTCGGTCGCGCAGACCAGAACCGTCTCCGCCTGGCCGGCGACGATGTGCGCCTCGGCCATGGACAGGCCGTACAGAAAGCCCGAGCACGCCGTCGCGTAGTCGTACGCGGCGGCGTTGCGGGCGCCCAGCAGGGCCTGCACGTCGCAGGCGGTGCTGGGCAGCAGGCGGTCGGGCGTGGCCGTGCTCAGGAGGATCATGTCGATCTCCTCGGCGGACGTGCCCGCGCGCTCCATGGCCACGCGCGCGGCGGCCGCGGCCATGTCGGCCGAGCCCGTGTCCTTGTCGGCCACGCGGCGCTCGCGGATGCCCGTGCGCGTGCGGATCCACTCGTCGTTCGTATCCACGAGCGTCTCCAGCTCCGCGTTGGTCACCACGCGGGGAGGGGAGAAGTGTCCCGTGGACATCAGGCGCGCGCGGGGCGATGCCTGGATCATGGCTGTACTCCTTCGGCCGGGCGGGCCAGCCGCGCGGCCATGTGCTCCACCATCGCGCGCCGTACGGACTGCGCGGCGACCTGGATGGCGTTGCGGATGGCCAGCGGCGGCGAACCGCCGTGGCAGATGATGACGACGCCGTTCACCCCCAGCAGCGGGGCCCCGCCGATGCCGGCGTAGTCCAGGCTGCGAAAGATGCGGTCCAGGTCCAGCTGGATCCCGGCGTCGCTCAGCTCGCGCTTCAGCATGCCCGTGATGAGCCCCGCCACCGACTCGTAGAACTTGAGCAGGACGTTGCCCACGAACCCGTCGGCCACCAGCACGTCGCACGTGCCCGAGACGATCTCGCGCCCCTCGACGTTGCCGATGAAGTTCAGGTGCGGCGTCTTTTCCAGCAGCCCGTACGCCTCGACCACTACCTCGTTGCCCTTTTCGGGCTCCGAGCCGATGTTGAGCAGGCCCACGCGGGGGTTCTCGATGCCCAGCATGTCCTCGGCGTACACGCTCCCCAGCTGGGCGAACTGCACCAGCTGGTGGGGCTTGCAGTCCACGTTGGCGCCCACGTCCACGGCCAGGCACGTCCCCTTGCTGGTGGGGATGCGCGCGCCCACGGGGGGACGGTCCACGCCGGGGATGCTGCGCAGGGTGACGAGGGATGCCGCCATCACCGCGCCCGTGCTGCCGGCGCTGATGAAGGCGTCCGCCTGGCCCGCCTTGACCAGGTTCACGCCAACGACGATGGACGAGTCCCGCTTGCGACGGATGGCCGTCGCCGGGGCCTCGCCCATCTCGATCACTTCGCTGGCATGGTGAATCTCCAGCCGGTCGCGTGGCGCGTCGGGAAAACGCGCCAGCTCGGCCTCGATCCTGTCCCTGTCGCCGACCAGGACGACGCGAACGTCGGAGTCCTGGTCAAGCAAAGCTCCGACCGCCCCCTCGACCTCGACGGCCGGGGCACGGTCGGAGCCCATCGCGTCCAGCGCGATCCGCATCTGTTCCGGGTTCGGTAGCCGGGTGGGCTTAGAACTCGGAAACTTCGATGCGCTGCTCCTTGCGGTAATACCCGCAATTCGGGCAGACGCTGTGCTGGATCTTGGGATCGCCGCACTGCGGGCACGCGTTGAACGACGGCATCGCCGCCTTTACGTGCGTGCGGCGCTTGCGCTGGCGCTGCTTGGACTGACGTCTCTTCGGTACGGCCATCGGAGCCTCCTCTATGCTTCTGTAGCGTGGTGGTCTAGTCGAACTTGACGTTCTTGAGCGCGTCCCAGGGGGTCGCCGGCTGCTCGGGAACGCAGTCGCACTCGCCCGTGTTCAGGTCCGTGCCGCACTGCGGGCACAACCCTCGGCAGGCTTCGCTGCACAGGCCGAACTGCGGAGCCCGCAGCAGCACCTGCTCCCGCACGGCCTCGCGCAGGTCCAGCACATCGCCCTTGGCCGGGAGGGGATAAACCTCTCCCTCGGCTTCTTCATCCTCGGGCCCAAGGGGCTCGAAGAGCAGGTCGACGACATCGTCGATCTCTTGCTCCACGGACGTAAGACAGCGACGGCAGGCAAGCCGCACCGTGGTGCGGAGCCGGCCGCGCAGAAAGACCCCGTCTCCCATGGAGCGGGCGGTCAGGTCCACGTCCAGCGGTGCAGCGAGCGTCAGATCCGCGTCCTGCCACATCTCGTCGTCCGGGGCGATCTGCTCCCGGACGGATACGTCTCCGCGGTCGAGCGCGGTCAGGCTGACTTTCAACATAAACCGGAAAAGTACTGGGAAAGCGGCGTCCTGTCAACCAAAGGCCCTGGTTGAACGCCACGCTCCCCGCCGCGGACCCGCCCCCGGGCGCCGCGTGCACATTCTGCGCCCCGTGAACATGCTTCAGCAAGGGGCGTCCCCCACCCTTCCGGCGCCCTTATCACCCGCGAACTGCGTCCCCCACCCCCGGCCCGCCCCCCGGCCCCCTCCCCCGGCAAACTGCGCCGGGAGAGGGGGAGAAGGACGACCCGTGCACGGACGCCGGCTCCCGGCAAGCGCCCCCACCC
>DASQZE010000263.1:0-10631 GCA_035638875.1 Longimicrobium sp. | reverse complement strand
GTATGCCCAGCGCCGCACCGTTTCCGGGCGCTCGTGCAGCAGCGCCGCGGCCTCGGACGACGTGTAGATCCCGGTTCCTGTCATCATGCGATCCTCCTTTTCCTGCCCGTCCACCTCGTACCCATACCGGATGCGTCCAGTTTAACGGAATCCACGAAGATACGCAACAGCGCTACATTTCGCCCTTTTGCGCCACCGTGGAAACGTGGTTTTTAGCAAACATGGACAGCAGAGAGCCCCCGCGCGAATAATCGCGCGGGGGCTCTCCGTGCAGGACGCGTGCGGCGCTTCCCTCTGCCGCCACCGCGCGTCACTCTCCGCGCGTCACTCTCCGCGCGTCACTCCTCCCGCAGCGCCTCCAGCGGCGTGTGGCGAAACACCTCGCGGCTGGCGAGCAGGCCCACGGCGGCGGAGAGAGCCGTGACGGCCAGCGCCAGCCACACCAGCGGCAGCACGGGCACGGCGTAATCCACCTCGAACAGCCACTTCGCCAGCGCCCAGCCGCCGACCGCGGCCAGCAGGATGCCGGCGAGGCTCGCCAGCAGCCCCAGCGCCAGGTACTCCGCCAGCAGCACGCGCGCGATCTGCCGGCGCGTGGCGCCCAGCGTGCGCAGCAGCACGCTCTCGCGAATGCGCTGCAGGCGGCCCGTCAGGATGGCGCCCAGCAGCACCACGAATCCCGTCACCACGCTGAAGGCGGCGAGAAAGCGGATGACGGCCGCCACGCGCCCCAGCACCTCGTCCAGCGCCTCCTGCACGGCGGTCAGGTCCAGCACGGCCACGTTGCTGTAGCGCCGCACCACGTCGCGCTGGGCCACGGCGCGGGCGGCGGCGTCCGGCGCCCTGGCCAGCATCACCCACGTCTGCGGGGCGGCATCCAGCACCTCGCTGGGGAACACAGCGAAAAAGTTGGGCTCCAGACGCTGCCAGTCCACTTCGCGGATGCTGGTGACGCGGGTGCGGATGCGCACGCCCTGCACGTCCCAGGTGACGACGTCGCCCACGTCCACCTTGAGGTCCTCGGCCACGGAAATGTCCATGGACACCTGCGCCAGCCCGTCGCGCCCGGCGCCGCCCTGCCCGGGCGCCCACATCCGCCCCCGCAGCACGACCTCGGAATCTACCAGCGTGTCGCGGTAGGTGGATCGATATTCCCGCCGCACGGCCCATCCCTCCGGCGCGTCGCCGTCCCCCGGCGGGCCGTTGCCCTCGCGCTCCGTTCCGTCCCCCTCGCCGCCGCCCGCACTGTCCGGCTCGTCGCCGCCGTACGCGGTGGGGGCCAGGCGCGCCGCGGAGACGCCGTTGATGGCCGCGATGCGCATGGGGATGATGGGCGCCTTTTGCAGCACGCGCGTGCCCCCGCGGGACAGGATGCTGTCCACCCCGGGTTCCTGGTCCTGCTGCACGTCGAACAGCAGCAGGTTGCCCTGGCTGCCCGCGTTCACCTGCAGCGGACGCAGCAGGTTGCTCTGCATCAGGTACACGACCGTGAGCAGGAACACGCCGAAGCCCAGTGCCAGGACGACGACGCGCGTCTGGTTGCCCGGCCGGTGCAGGTTGGCGATCCCCTGCCGCGTGGGATAGCCCAGCGCGCGCAGCTGGATGCGCCGCGCCGCCCACGTCGCCAGCCACGCGCTGGCCCACAGCGCGCCCAGCGTCCCCGCCACGCCGCCCGCGAAGCCCAGCCCCGTCCGCAGGTCGCCCGCCTGGAAGAGGATCAGGGCCACGATGCTGGCCGCCAGCAGCGTCCACGCGCCCATCGTCCACGCGTCGCGCTTCGGCGCCTCCTCCACCTCTACCCGCCGGCGGATGGCCTGCAGGGGAGAGATGCTGCGCGTGGCGATCAGGGGGAGCAGCGCGAACGCGGCCGCGATCCACACGCCGATGCCGATGCCCATGGCCACGGCGGGCCAGCTGAGCGCCGTCTCCACCTCCACGGGGAGCAGGTCGGCCAGCAGGCGCGGCAGCACCCACTGCACGCCCAGGCCGATCAGCGTTCCCAGCGACGCGCCGATGAGCCCCATCACCACGGCCTGCATCAGGTAGAGGACGATCACCTGCGGCGCCGTGGCGCCCAGGCAGCGCAGGGTGGCCACCGTGTCGCGCTTCTGGGCCATGTACGCAGACATGCTGCTCGCCACCCCGATGCCGCCCAGCAGCAGCGCGAAGGTGCCCACGAGCGCCAGGAAGCTGCCGAGGCGGCCGAGGGCCCGGTCCAGGTCCCGCTGCTGGTCCGCCGCCGTCTCGGCCTGGACGCGCTCCGTGCGGAACTCCGCGCGGTGGCCCGACGCCAGCGCCTCGGCCTGCGCGGCGGGGATGCGGACGTACGCCTCGTAGTCCGCGCGGCTGCCGAAGCGGATGAGCTGCGTCTCGGCCAGGTAGCGCGCGGGGATGTACACGCGCGGGGCGAACAGCGCGCCCACCCCCACGGACCCCGGCACCTTTTCCAGCGTACCAATGATGGTAAAGCGCCCCTCGCCGAGTTGGACCGCGTCACCGATCCGCGCGTCCAGCGCCGTGAGCAGGGCGGGATCCACCAGCGCGTTGCGGCCCGAATGCAGCCGCCCCCACGCGTCCGCCGGCGCCGTGACGATCTCGCCGTAGAAGGGAAAGCCCGGCTCCGTGGCGCGCACCTGCGCCAGGCGCGCGCCGCCCGTGCGCTCCGCCAGCGCCATGGACGCGAACGCCGTCACCCGCGCCACGGGGACCCTAGCGCGCCGCAGCGAATCCAGCACCGCCGCGGTCTTGGGCCCGAACGGGCGGTTGCTGGTGATGCTCAGGTCCGCGCCCTGGAGGGCCCGCGCCTGGTCGCGCACGCCCTGCTCCATGTTGGCCGCGAACGACTGCGTGGCCACCAGCGCCGCCACCCCCAGCGTAATGGAGGACAGGAACAGGAGCAGCCGCCGGCGCGCGAACCGGCTCTCGCGCCAGCTCAGGGCCAGCAGGGGGCGAAGGTTCACGAGCCGCTCCGCTCGTCGCTCACCACGGCGCCGTCGGCCAGGCGGATGACGCGGCGGGCCCGCGCCGCCAGGTCCGGGTCGTGGGTCACCAGGACGAGCGTGGTGCCGATCTCGCGGTTGAGCTCCATCATCAATTCGATGACCTTCTCCCCCGTGGCGGCATCGAGGTTGCCCGTGGGTTCGTCGGCGAAGAGGATGGAGGGGCGGTGGATGAAGGCGCGCGCCACGGCCACGCGCTGCTGCTCGCCGCCGCTGAGCTGGGTGGGATAGTGGTGCCCGCGCCCGCCGAGGCCGACCCGCGACAGCAGCTCGTCCGCCTTTGCCGCGCCCCCGCCGCTGCCGGCCAGGTCCAGCGGCACGGCCACGTTCTCCCGCGCCGTGAGGGTGGGGATGAGCTGAAACGACTGGAAGACGAAGCCGATCTTTTCGCGCCGCAGCCGGGCACGGTCGTCTTCGGACAGCGCGCCCATGTCGGTGCCGTCCAGCAGCACGCGGCCGCCGCTGGGGCGGTCCAGGCCGGCCAGCAGGCCCAGCAGCGTCGTCTTGCCGCTGCCGGAGGGGCCCACGATGGCCACCGTCTCGCCGGGTTCGACCTGGAAGCTTACGTTTCTGAGAGCCGCCAGCGGCTGTCCGCCGCTGCGGTAGGATTTCTGGAGATTGTCCGCGATGAGCATGCCCAATCCGTTCGTACGCCGCGCCCGCCCGTTGTGGGCCCTCGTGATTCCGTTCCTGATCTTCGGGTGCGGCCGCGCCGAAAGCAACCAGCCGCCCGTGCCCGACGGCGGTTCCGCACAGGAGGATACGGAATCGTCATCCGGCGCTAACAAACGCGTGGTCATGTTCCTGGGCACCAGCCTGACGGACGGCTACGGCCTGGAGCGCGAGGACGCCTATCCCGCGCGCATCCAGGAAAAGGCCGACAGCGCTGGGATGCCCTGGGAAGTGGTGAACGCCGGCCTCAGCGGCGAAAAGAGCGCGGCGGCGCTGCAGCGGGTGCGCACGTGGCTCATCCGCCAGCCGTTCGACGTGCTGGTGGTGGAGACGGGCGCCAACGACATGCTGACGGGCGCCAACGTTGACACCATGCGCGCCAACGTGCAGGCCATCATCGACACGGTGCGGGCGGGGCGTCCGGAGGCGCGCATCATCCTGGTGGGGATGATGGCCGCGCCCAACCTGGGCGCGCGCTACGTGGAGCGCTTCAACGGCACCTTTCCCGAGCTGGCGCGGGAAAACGATTTGCTGTTCATCCCCTTCCTGCTGGAAGGGGTCGCGGGGCAGGCGCCGCTGAACCTGGCGGACGGCATCCACCCCAACGAGGACGGCCACCGCACAATCGCCGGGCACGTGTGGCAAACGCTGGAGCCCGTGCTGCGCGAGCGGGGAAGCGCGCCCGCCGCCGCGCCGTGAATCCGCCGGAGATCCGCTTCATCTTCTACTGGGACTACGACGTGAGCATCCGCGCCGGGCGCGCCCTGCTGGCCTTTCGCGAAGGGCCGCGCTGGCTGCGTGCGGCGTGGTTGGCACTGGCCGCCGCCGCCGTCCTGTCCCTGGTGATGATCGCGATCGCGCCGGCGGAAGAGCGCGGCACCCGGGCGTCCAACCTGCTGCCGCTGCTGTTCGCCACCGCGTGCGGGCTGGCGTTCTTCCGCTACGCCCTGCTCACGGACCGCGCGTATGCGTTCAGGGAGATGCCGGACGCGGATCGTCCCATCACCGTCACGATCACGGACGAGGGCTACACGACCGCCTCGTACAGCGGCTCGGGAACGCACCCCTGGACGGCCTTCCGGGGCGCGCGCGAGACGGACGAGTTCATCCTGATCCTGTTCCGCGGGCGCGGTGCCTACTACATCCCCAAGCGAGCCGCTCCCGCGGACGACCTGGATCCCATCCGCGCCCTCCTCCGCGGGCAGTTCGGCCAGGAGGCGCGGCTGATGGATGCGCCGGCGGCCGATCCGCACCCATCCGTCGCCACCGAGCCCGCCTGATTCGAATCTCCCGTCCAGAATGACAAAACAACTCTTGTCTTGTGCTCTGCGTTCCAATCCATCGGCGGGATGCATACGGAAACCTGCGCAATGCAATGACCAGCACCGAAGAAACGTCCGCCCAGCCGGCTGTCGGCGCGTGGGAACTGTGGCGCCAGGACGACAACGGCAACCGCTTCCGCATCGGCAGCTTCGATACGGAGGCGCAGGCGGGCGTGGAGCAGCGCCGGTTCGAGGCCCTGGCCCACAAGCAGATCTACTGGGTGGAGCCCCGCGAAGACGACGACCGGGGATGAAGACGGGCGGGATGGGCCGGGACGGACGCGCCGGATGCGCCGTGGAATGACCTGATGGACACGATGTGCGATCGGCGACGCATCCGGCACCCCCGCTCCGTTGCCTGGACGGCCGCGCAAGGCTACACTGAGTGCAGCAGAAGCGTGGCGGCAAACATCAAGGAGACGAGGATGAAGGCGCCCAGCCGTACTCCCAGACCGGCGGCGGACAGCGGGTCCGCCGCGGCCCCCGACGCGGGCGAGTCGCACTACGGCACGGGCGAGGTCCCGGCCCAGCGCGGCGCGGACCCGTTCACGGGCCGCGTGCGCGCGGCCGCCGTGGCGCGCGTGGCCGCCACCTCGCTGCGCAGCGTGTCGCGCGAGATCGGGATGAGCGCCACGGGGCTCAGCAAGTTCCTGGACGGCAACGCGCCGTACCTGCCCACGCTCAACCGGCTGCGCAACTGGTACCTGCGCCACGCCGCGCCCACCGAGCCGGGATTGTCGGAGGAGGACGCGCACGCCGCCCTGGCGCTGCTGGTGCACGACCTTTCTCCCGAGGCGCGGCACGCGGCCATCGACGAGATGCTGCGCTGCATGCGCGCCGGCTACCAGGCCAGCGGGCACGACGAGCCGGGGTGGATCGACGGGCTCATCGAGCGCTTTCCCGTGCCCGTGGAGCCGCCCCCCCGCCGCCACCGGGTACAGGCGGCAGAGGATTCGTAGCCCTTCCCGGCGTCCCGGTACTCGACAGACATCCCGCGTGCGGATAGACTAAGCGGCGCCGGTCCAAACGGACGGCGCCGCTCCGCGTATCGCCCCGAACCATCCGGACACCGCCCCATGGCCCAGGGCCCCGCGGTCGCGCCGCTCAAGCAGTACCGGTACTACGACTTCATCACCGCCACCTTCGTGACGGTGCTGCTGTGCAGCAACCTCATCGGCCCGGCCAAGATCTGCCAGATCGGGGACTTCACCTTCGGGGCGGGGATCCTGTTCTTTCCCATCTCGTACCTGTTCGGCGACATCCTGACGGAGGTGTACGGCTACGCGCGGGCCCGGCGGGTGGTGTGGACGGGGTTCGGCGCGCTGGCGTTCGCGTCGCTCATGACGACCGTGGTGCTGCGGCTGCCGCCCTCGCCCGGGTACCCGCACCAGGGCGCGCTGGAGACGGTGTTCGCGCAGACGCCGCGCATCGTGCTGGCGTCGCTGGCGGCGTTCTGGGCGGGCGAGTTCACCAACTCGTTCGCGCTCGCCAGGATGAAGCTGCGGACGGAGGGTCGGCGCCTGTGGGAGCGCGCCATCGCCTCCACGGCCGTGGGCGCGGCGGTGGACTCGGCCATCTTCTATCCCGTGGCATTCCTGGGCGTGTGGTCCACCCGCGACGTGCTGGTGGTGATGGGGACCAACTACGTGCTCAAGGTGCTGTGGGAGATCCTCGCGCTCCCCCTGACGTACCGCGTGGTGGCGGCGCTCAAGCGCGTGGAGCACGAGGACTACTTCGACCGCACGACGGACTTCACTCCCTTCTCGCTCCAGGCGGGCTGAACTGACCATGAAGCTCGACCTGATCCAGACGCTGGCCTTTGCCGGCATCGTGCTGTTCGCGGGGTACGGAATTCGCCGGCTGGTGCCTCCGCTTGCCCGCTACAACATCCCCGCGCCCGTCATCGGCGGGCTGCTGGTGGCGGGGCTGCTCACGTGGATGCGGTCGTTGGGCTACACGCCCATCGAGTTCGACACCACGCTGCAGAGCCCCATGATGGTGGCGTTCTTTACCAGCATCGGCTTCGCGGCGTCGCTGCGGCTGCTGCGGGTGGGCGGGCCGCAGGTGCTCATCTTCTTTGCCGTGGCCACGCTGTTCGCCGTCGTGCAGAACCTGCTGGGCGCGGGGATGGCCATGGCCATGGACCTGCATCCCCTGTTCGGCGTGCTCACGGGCTCCGTCACCCTGACCGGTGGCCCCGCCACGGGCCTGGCCTTTGCGCCGCTCTTCGAGGCGAACGGGGTTCCCGGCGCCACGTCGGTGGCGGTGGCGTCGGCCATGGTGGGGATCGTGATGGGCGGCGTGGTGGGCGCGCCCATCGCCACGCGGCTCATCGAGCGCAACAGCCTGCGGGTGGCCAGGGCGAGCCCCGCGCGGATGGAGACGCCGCTGGCCACGCACGTGATGGAGGAGCAGCTGGCGGACGTGCCCGCCAAGGCCCCGCCCGGCGAGGACGAGGAATCATTCGTGCTGCTGCAGAGCGTGGTGCTCATCCTGGTCGCCATGTGGGGCGGATCGTTCGTGAGCGCGTGGATCACCTCGCTGGGCATCACGCTTCCGGGGTACATCGGGGCCATGCTGGTGGCTGCCCTGATCCGCAACCTGGACGACGTCACGGACCGCATCAAGATCTCGCAGCGGGTCATCGACGACATCGGCAACGTGGCGCTGGCGCTGTTCATCGTCATGGCGCTCATGACCCTCAAGCTGTGGGAGCTCGCCAACCTGGCGCTGCCCATGATGGCGATCCTGGCGGCGCAGGTGGCGCTCATCGCGGCGGTCTGCTTCTGGCCCATCTTTCCCCTGATGGGCAAGGACTACGAGTCGGCGGTGATGAGCGGCGGGTTCTGCGGGTTCATGCTGGGGACCACGGCCAACGCCATGGCCAACATGCGCTCGCTGGTAGAAAAGTACGGGCCCGCGCCGCGGGCCTTCCTGGTGGTGCCCATGGTGGGGGCGTTCTTCATCGACTTCACCAATGCGGTGATCGTAACCCTCTTCGTCAATGTTTTGAAATGAACCAGGAGCGCATCTTCACGGGAGAGATCCCGGTGTTCGACGATCCCCGGCAGGCCGGGGTGGAGACGCGGGTGCGCCCGGCGCCGGTCTTTCTGCTCGCGGACAGCCAGCTGCTGTTCTGGGAAGACGACGGGGAGGGGCGCTTCGTGGACCGCATCGCGGCGTACACGGGGCCGGGGGCGCCACGGTGTGCGTACCTGGGCGCCAGCAACGGCGGCCAGCCGGAGTTCTACTCCATCTTCCTGGCGGCCATCGAGGCCATCGGCCCGGCGGAGTGCCGGCTGATCCCCGCCACGCCGTCGGAAGAGGAGTGCGAGTTCGTGGAGAGCGCCGACGTGATCCTGCTGGCCGGGGGCGACGTGGACCTGGGCTGGCGCGCGTTCGAGGCGACGGGCATCCGCACGATCATCGAGCGCCGCTACTGGGACGGCGCCGTGATCGTGGGCGTGTCGGCGGGAGCCGTGCAGCTGGGGACGGCGGGATGGCCCGAGGAGGATCCCGACAACCCGTTCGGCACCTTCGGGTTCGCGCCGTTCGTGGTGGATGCGCACGCCGAGGCGACCGACTGGGCGAACCTGCGCACGGTGGTCCGCGCCCGGTCCGAGGGCGCGCGCGGCATCGGCATTCCGTCCGGCGGCGGCCTGCTCTACCACGCCGACGGCACGCTCGAGGCCGTGCGCCACACGCTCGCGGAGTTCACCCTGCGCGACGGGACCGTGGGCAGCGCCGTGATCTTTCCCCCCGTGGAAGCCGAAGCGTAGCCGGCTCCCGGCACACCCCGGGCTTCGCCGGAACAGCATCACGCAGAGGGCGCAGAGCTAACAAGCGAGGACGCAGAGGAGACCTTCCCCTGCGTCCTTTCTTCGTTACGCGGAAAACTGATGAGAACAGCAAGAGCATTCGCACACAGAGGGACAGAGGTCACGGGGAACGACCCGAAGCTCCTCCGTTACCTCGGTTCCTCCTTGCAATCCCAATCCGTTTCTGTCTCCGCAGCCCTCCGCCGTCTCCGATCGTGCAATCCGGTATTACTGCTGCCGCACACGGGGGCAACGGGGACCACGAGTAAAAGCAGCGACTGGAACTGCTCCCCGTGGCCTCTTTCCCCCTGTGTGAGACCTTCTTTGGGAGTGTGATTGCACAATCAATCAGAGACTATGGAATAGGACTATCTTTCAAGCTTGAACGAAGCGCTCCACCGGCCTGAATCGCATCGATTCCGGGCTACGGCACGTCCGATTTCACGCTTCGCATCCTGCGCCCCATCCTACGTACAGGCTTTGCAAACCCTTGCACGCGCACGCTTTCTGCGCTTGTGCGGGTGAAATCGACAGGTCACCCATCCCGATCCGCATCCACCACACGGCCACATGGGCATCTCGCTGCGCCCCGAGCACCTGAAGCGCTACAAGGACATGGCGCGCCTGGCGTACAAGTACGGGCGCAGCGACCTGGTGCGCTCGGCGGGGCTGGAAGGCGCGCTGGAAGACGAGGTGGAGACGCCGGCGGACCAGCCCGCCCAGGCCGAGGAGCTGGCAGCCGACCTGGAGCGGATGGGGCCCACCTTCATCAAGCTGGGCCAGCTCCTTTCCACCCGCCCGGACCTCATCCCCCCCGCCTACGCGACCGCGCTCAGCCGGCTGCAGGACAAGGTGGAGCCGTTTCCGGGCGAGGAGGCGGAGCGCATCGTCACCGAAGAGTTGGGCGTGCGCATCAGCAAGGCGTTCCAGGAGTTCGAGCGCACGCCGCTGGCCGCCGCCTCGCTGGGACAGGTGCACCGCGCCGTCCTGCGCGATGGGCGCACGGTGGCCGTCAAGGTGCAGCGCCCCGGCATCCGCGAAGCCATCGTGAAGGACCTGGACGCCATTGAGGACATCGTGGAGTTCATGGACCGGCATACCAAGGGGGGGCGCAAGTACGAGCCGGCCCGCGTGCTGGAGGAGTTCCGCCGCACCCTGATGAGCGAGCTGGACTACCGCCGCGAGGCGCGCAACATGGCCACGCTCGATGCGAACCTGGAGGAGTTCCAGCGCATCATCGTCCCCCGCCCCGTGGAGGACTACAGCACGGGGCGCGTGCTGACCATGGAGTACGTGCGGGGGCGCAACATCAGCAAGCTGAGCCCCCTGGCGCGGATGGAGGCCGACGGACAGGCGCTGGCCGAGGACCTGTTCCGTGCCTACCTCAAGCAGATCCTGGTGGACGGCTTCTTTCACGCCGACCCGCACCCGGGCAACGTCTTTCTCACGGACGACGGCCGCATCGCCCTGCTGGACCTGGGGATGGTGGGCACGCTGAGCCCAAACCTGCAGCAGCACCTGCTGCGGATGGTGCTGGCCATCAGCGAGGGCCGCGGCGACGAGGCGGCGGAAGCCACGATCGAGGCGGGCGAGACGCGCGACCATTTTGATGAAGGCCGCTTCTCGGCGGACGTAAAGCTGCTCGTGGGCGAGTTCGCCACGACCACGTCGGCCAGGGACATCCAGGTGGGGCGGGTGATGCTGGAGGTCACGCGCAGCGCGGCGGAGAACGGCATCCGCCTTCCCGTGGAAATGACGATGCTGGGCCGCGCGCTGCTGGCGCTGGACCTGGTCGGCCGCACGCTGGACCCGGCGTTCGA
>DASQZE010000262.1:0-7652 GCA_035638875.1 Longimicrobium sp. | reverse complement strand
GAACGACATCCCCGTCCCCGTCACCAGCCGGTTGGCCAGCTCCGTGGCGGGGGTGAAGCCCGCCACCGCGCGGCGGTGCATGCTTGCCGGCTGCGGCTCCGCCCCCGCGACGACGAGACGGGCGATGAGCACCGCCTCCGTCACCTCGTCCAGGGTGCCCCAGAGCGGCTTTACGCCCTCCGTCCCCACGGCCACGGAGTTGCTGAACGGCGTGGCGTGCATGGCCATGGCCGCCGCCGTGAACGCGCCCAGCGGTGCCCCGCCCCGCCCCTTCACGTGCTCCAGCAGGAACGCGTTGCGCTTCTGCGGCATCATGGAGCTGCTGCCCACCAGCGAATCCGGAAAGCGGACCAGGTCGAACTCCGCCGTGCTCCACAGCTGCAGGTCCGTCGCCAGGCGACTGAGCGTCACGCCCAGCACGGACATGGCCGCCAGCAGGCGAAGGACGAGGTCGCGCGACGCCACGGCATCCAGCGAGTGCAGCACGCCTTGCTCGAACCCCAGCAGCCGCGCCGTGCGCTCCGTGTCGATGGGCACCGTCGTCCCCCCCGCCGCGCCGGCGCCCAGGGGGCAGCGGTCCAGCTCCCCCGCCGCGTCCTCCAGCCCCCGCAGGTCGCGGGCGAGCGCCACGGCCACGCCGGCCAGGTAGTGCCCGTAGGTGACCGGGAGGGCCGCCTGGTAGTGCGTGTAGATGGGCATCGCCAGCGACGCGTGCCGTTCCGCGCGGCGAATGAGCACGGCCAGCAGCCGCAGCGTCTCGCGGACCAGGCGGCGGTACCCCGGGCGCAGCCGCAGCCGCAGCACCGTGGCGTTGATGTCGTTGCGCGAGCGCCCGATGTGCACCGCCCCGCCCGTGGCCTCGCCCAGCTGCGCCACCAGGTGGTTCTCGTACAGCAGGTACAGGCCGCGGGGCGCGGACAGGCCGCGAAGGGGCGCGTAGTCGTCCCGGATCAGCCCGTCCATCACCCCCAGCAGGCGCCGCCCGGCGGCGCGGGGCAGGATCTCCCGCTCCACCAGCATCACCAGGTGCGCGCGGTCGATCCGCAGGTAGTGCGGCAGCTCGTGCGCGATCCCCGCGTCCACGTCGTCGCCAAAGACGATGCGGCGCGCGCGAAAGTCCAGCGGCTTGCGGATGCGCCCCGTGTCCGACATCAGGCCACCCCGCCCGCCACGGCCAGGGGCTCCCCCGCGCCCGGCTCCGCCCCGTCCCCCGGCCCCTCGACGACGATGCCCACGGTGTCCCGGGCGCGCTCCGCGGCGGACGCGGCGATCTCCGCCCGCTCGGCGTACGCCAGCACGTGGCCGATGCGGTCGCGGAAGTCGCCCTCGATGGTGAGCGCGTCGCCCGCCTTGCGGTACAGCGTCACGTCTTCCACGTGCCGCTGCCCCAGCGCGGCGGCGCGGCCCCGCACCTCCGCCAGCCGCCCCTCGCGCGGGGCGAACAGAAAGCGGATGGACGCGTGCCCCTGGCGCATGGCCGCCAGCCCCGGCGTCCGCCCGACGACCAGGCGCAGCGTCTCACGGATCAGGTCGATCCCCTGCGCGTGCCGCACCAGCTCGGGGATGAAGCCGCCGGCCAGCCGGGGATTCACCTCGATGGGGTACGCCCGGCCGCCGTTCATCCGCAGCTCCCAGTGCAGCGGGCCCCACCCCAGCCCCAGCAGCGCCGTGCCGCGGGTCACCGTGTCCGTGAGCGCCGCCGCCACGTCGTCCGGCACGGCCGCCGGGTAGTCGTGCCCGGCCTCCACGAAGAACGGGGGGCGCCCCAGGTGCTTGCGGGTAATGCCGATCACGCGGCCGGAGAACACCTCCACGGAGAACTCGTCGCCGGGGATGAGCGACTCCACCAGCGCCCGCGGCGCCTCACCCTCCGCGGGGACGAAGAGCGAGGCGGCGTGCTCCGCCACCTCGTCCGCGGTGGCGCAGGCGCGCACGCCCACGCTGCCGCTGCCGCCCACGGGCTTCACCACCACGGGAAAGCCGATCTCCTCCGCCGCCGCCACCGCCTGCCCGGCGGAGACCACCACGCGGAACGCCGGCGCGGGAAGCCCGGCCGCGGCCAGCACCTCGCGCTGGCGCGACTTGTCGCGGGCGCCGCGCACCGACTCCGCGTCCGGCCCCGCCAGCCCGAAGCGCTTTGCCAGCGCCGCCGCCGTGGCGATGAAGTACTCCGAGCTGGAGGTGATCCCCGCCACCTCGGCGCCGCCGGCGAAGCGCCCGGAGATGAGCGCATGCAGCGACTCTTCGTCGCCCGTGGGGGCCTCGATCACCTCCGGGGCGCCGTCCTGCTGCAGGAACGCGTACTTCGCCGGACGGGCGGTCACCAGGACGGGGCGGTACCCCATCCCCCGCGCCGTGTGGACGAACAGGCGCCCCGTTCCGCTCGTGTTGCTCTCGATGAAGAGCACCACTCCGCGGGTGCCGTTGGGGCTCATGCGGGCGCCAGCTCCAGGTTCGCGGCCGGCGTGCCCATCACCTGGCCGAACGTGCGGCGTCCCCAGCGGTAGAACGACCAGGGATCGTGCCCGTCGTGCGGGTGGTCCCACTCCACCGGCTCGCGCGGCGTCACGTCCAGCCGCAGCCCCTTCTCGTCCAGCCACGCGTCGTTGTGGACGGTGTCCTGGTAGCGGTACCCCTCGTCGGGAAAGATCACCGCCGTGAGCGAGTCCGGGTTGTTGCGGGCGTGGTAGTCCGCCACCAGGTAGGCCGCGCCGCTGGTGGGGCCCATGTAGATGGCGTGCTCGCGGTGCAGCTCCCGCGTGGCGCGGAACGCCTCGGCCGCGCCCACCCAGTGCACCCTATCGAACGCCGTGTGGTCCACGTTGGCCGGCATGAGGCTGTTGCCCAGCCCGCGCAGCGCGCGCCCCGCCCCGGCGTCCGTCTGCCCGAAGATCACGCTGCGGTGCGTGTCCACGCCAACGACGTGCAGCTCGGGAAGGATGTGCCGCAGGTACGACGAAATGCCGCACACGGAGCCGCCGGAGCCCACGGAGCCCACCAGGCAGTCGATGCCCCCCGCCGCGTGCGCCAGCTGCTCGGCGCAGGGGGCGTAGCTCCCGGGGTTGTGCGGGTTGGTGTACTGGCGGGGGCAAAAGCTCCCCGGGTTGCTGGCCAGGACCTTTTCCAGGATCTCCAGCCGCGCGCCCTGAAAGCCGCCCGACGGGCCGGCCTCGCGGACGATGTGCACGTTGGCGCCCAGGTCCTCCAGCCGCCGCTGCAGGGGCGGCTCGATGGCGGGGTCGCTCACCAGCATCAGGGGGTGCCCCTGCAGCCGGGCCACCATGGCCAGCGACAGGCCGAACGTCCCCGACGTGGTCTCGGCGATCAGGCCGCCGGGGCGCAGTTCGCCCTCTTCCAGCGCCTTGCGGATGATGAAGCGCGCCGGCAGCAGCTTCATCAGGGGAAACACGAGCCCGATCAGGTTCGGGCGAAGCCACACCATGCGCGGCAGCGCGAGCGCGTCCACATAGTTGGCGTTGATGACGGGGCCGCTCACGGGACCATCTCCGGCTGGGTGGAAAGATCGGTGCAGAATTCCCAGGCATCGCCCAGCCCCAGCGCCGCGATGCGCTCGCGCGCCTCGGCAATGCGGCCGGCGGACTCCGGGCCGGGCTCAAAGAGCAGGCCGGCCACCGTGCCGCTGTGGGCCACCTGGATGCCCAGGGCGCCCACCTCGCGCATGATGGCCAGCAGCTCGGGCATGCAGCGCTTGGGACGGTGGCGCTGGTTGATGCGGGTGCTGGCGGTGGCCACGTGCCCCAGGAGCGCGGGGTCGCGCTGCTCCACGGCGCGGCGCAGCAGCCCCAGGATGGCGCGGTACGACTCCACCTCCCACGTCGAGTAGGGGATGACGGGCAGGGACAGCGTGGCCACGCCGCGCTCGCCCTCGGTGTTGAAGCCCAGCACCCGCGTCCTGGGCAGGGGCCCGCCCAGGTCCAGCATCAGGGTGCCGCGGCGCTGCGCAAAGAGCACGGCCCGGTCCGGGCCGTACATCAGCGAGTCCGACGCCGTCTCCGACGCCACGGCCAGCCGCGCGATCCACGCCGGCTCCAGCTCCACGCCGAACGCATCGGCCACGGCGCGGATGACGGTGAGCACGTCGGTGGTGGACGAGCCGCATCCCCACTGCAGGGGGACGTTGCCCTCGATGCGGATGGATCCGCCCCACCCCGTGTACCCCAGGGCGTCCAGCGTCAGGCGCGCGGCCGTGCGGGCCCGCGTGCGGTCGCCGGGATCCACGGTGAGCGGGCCGGCGCGCAGGGGGCGAAAGCGGGCGCGGGCGCGGAACAGCGAGCACGGCAGGGTCACCAGCGCGTGCTCCGGCGTTCCGTCGGCGGAGTAGAAGATTCCCTGCACCACTTCGCCGTGGTGCGCGTGCGTTTCTGCCGTTCCCGCCCGGCACGGTTCTACGGGGGTGGCAACGCGTGTCATGGCCGCGGCCCTCATTCGTTCGGCGGGGCTGGGTCGAAAGTCGAGTAGCTGGACTGCTGGTTCCATCGTGGCGCGCAAGGTCAGTGTTTCTCCCGGGGCGCGGAACGCGGATCCCGGGGTGCGGCCGCGGGGCCGCCCGCCCGGCGGGTCAGATCTCGTCGTCCACGACGCCCGCGCCGCACCACTCCATCACGGACATGGCGCTGAACAGCTTGTGCTGCGCCTGCACCCAGGCCAGGCTCTGCGGCCCGTCCAGCACGGCGTCGTCCACGTCCTCGTTGCGGACCGCGGGAAGGTCGTGCAGGAACACCGTGCCCTGCGGCTTGGAGACGCGCTCCATGAGCGCGGACGACACGCGGAAGGGGGCAAATCGCTCGCGCCAGTCGGCATGGCGCTTTTCCACGCCCATCTCCTGCCAGCGGCTGGTGTACACCGCGTCCACGCCGGCGGGGGCCGCGGCGACGTCGTGCGTCTCGTCGATGGTGGAGCCGTGCTCCCCCGCCAGCGCGCGCGCCCTGGCCAGCGTCTGCGCATCCAGCCCGTAGCCCTCGGGCGTGGCCAGCGTAAGGCGCGTGCCGCGGATGCGGCTCATTCCCAGGGCCAGGGCGGCGGCGGACTTGTTGCCCTCGCCGCAGTACAGCACGTCCAGCCCCTCCAGCCGGCCGAAGTGCTCCAGCAGCGTGGTCAGGTCCGTGAGCCCCTGCGTGGGGTGCTCGTCGGAGCTCAGCGCGTTGACCACCGACATGGTGGAGTGCGACGCGAACGTCTTCATCTCCTCCACGCTCTCGTTGGTCCGCATCACCAGCACGTCCAGGTAGCCGGCCAGGGTGCGCGCCGTGTCCTCCAGCGTTTCGCCCGTGTTGGTCTGCAGGTCGTTGGGCCCAAAGGTCACCACCGTGGCGCCCAGCCGCCCCGCGCCCACGTTGAACGCCGTGCGCGTGCGCGTGGACGTCTTGCGGAAGTACACGCCCACCGTGCGGCCGCGCAGCGTCTGCGGGTCGGCGCTGGCGTGCTTGATCCGGACGGCGCGCCGGCAGAGGTACAGCACCTCGCGGGGCGACAGGTCCAGGATGGAGAGCACGTGCCTCCGCCGCGCCGGGGCGGGCGGAATGGCCAGGGTCGGAACGCGGAGCTGGTCGGGTGCGGCGGAGGCGTGCTGGGTCATGGGTAGACGGGTCCGTGGGTGGCGTTGGATGGGTTCAAGCGAATCGCGGGGCATACCCGCCGGGACCCGCGCTTCTTGTTTTGCTGCTGTCCCGTAACGTGTGCGGGGCCGGCGTCGTGGCCCTGCTGCCGGGGACGTTCGCCCGCGGTGATGCGTAAAACGGGCCCGCAGGGTTGGACGCCAAACGAAACGCACGCTGGCCACGGCGGCGAGCACGCGTGCCGCGTGGCGATGAACGCGCCGCCGGCCCTTTCGCAGGCGGGATGCGGGCCGCCCCTGCGGGCAGCCCGGCTCCTGCATACGAAGGGCCGATGCGTGGTAAACATCTGTGCAAGTGGTGTCTATGACTATATATAAGAGTAGAAATGTCGGCAAGGGTTTCCTCAATTTCTGTGCCCCGACACGTCTGTTTCCCAAAGCGGCCAACGGGTGCATTCCGCGCCCGCCGCACGGCGCGTCCTCTCCCACGCGGGTGTGCATCCGGGTCGACTTTCCAGGCGCCGCAAGGGGTTCGCCCGGGTACGGCCACTTTGTTCGCGCCGGGGACGGAGGTGCTGGATACTGCGGAGGCACCAAACGAGCGCATGCGTTCCGCCGCGCACGGTTCGGACATTCGCCTGCGCGGATCGGCTGCCGCCCGCAACCCGGCCTCAACTGCGCGCCACGGACTGTTCTTCAAGACCACGGGCTCGCGCCTGCCGCGGCACGACGTGCGGTTGGTGCAGGAAGTCGACGACGGCCAGCAGGGGTCTCATACCGAATCCTGCAGATGATTGTGCACTCGGAATACTACTGCGTCTCACACAGAGGGAAAGAGGTCACAGAGGACAGACCGATCCTCGTTTCTTCAGTGTCGTCCGTGTGAGCGGGGAGTGCACAATTAATCCGAGAATCTGGTATCATACGGATATTCGAGATGGTTGTGCACTCCGCTGTCAAAGATGGCCTCCGCTTCTCCGCGTGAGACGAGATCCTGCGCCTCCGTCTGACTCTGCCCCCCTGTATCCCCAGGTGTTGTTTTCTCGGATTCGGCATGACCATGAGACGGCAGTAGAACACCGGGTGCCCAATGAATCGTGGGTGTCACGCGGCTGGGGCGCCGGACGCACCTCCACCCATCTCGCCCTCGACGAGCCACAAAAAACCCCAGGCCGCGCACGGGGCGCGGCCTGGGGTTTTGCGGAAATGGGCCGGGTGGGGCTCGAACCCACGACCATTGGATTATATTTTTCCTCTTAAGGATATGTTTCAATCCTGACCTTAGTTGTCAAACACCTATATAGAAACAACTTACCGACAATGAACTAGCATCATACATCGAGAGAGCGTTTCAACCTGGACTTGAAGAATCGTTTCAGGCTGTGTTGCTATGATGGGTGCGAGGAACAGGAGTTGTCAAGGAAGGGCTGGAGGAAGCGGTACACGCCAGTACATCCGAGCCTCCCCACGAGACACCACATCAGTATGCTCCTGTCGCGAGTCACCTCTGGATCGTTCTGCCCCCCACTCGAGGCGTGCATCCACCGGCATAGCCCTCCCCAACGCTGCACTCGCCAACCGGCGGGATCCCTGCCCCAAGCCCCTATCCCGTACCCTGCTGCGCGAATCCACCCAGCACGCCAGGGTTAGCCCTCGCGGCGCTGGGTCCGGTGGTGAGGCCGCGCCATCCAGTGACATCGCGGACGGGGTGCTGACGAGCATCTCGCGAGTTCACGGCCGAGGAATAGCTCCGGCTGAGGGCACTAAGGAATGGATGAGGTAACACGGGAGATTCCGTATGCGGACCTCGACATCGTCGCCGTCAGGCGATACGCGAATGCTCGCGCGAGCGAGAGCTCGATCCGCCAGGTTGCGGGCCAGGTTGGGATAGGGCACACGAGCTTCGGCAAGTTTCTCCGAGGATCGGCGCCCTTTGCGAAAAACAGGATTCTGCTCTGCGAGTGGTATCTGCGAGAACTACCCCTTCACCCGGTGCGGGAGCCGCTGGCTGTAACCCGGCAACCCCCACCGAATGATCCCGAAGTGCATTTGGATGCGCTTCTGTCGGAGTTGCAGG
>DASQZE010000261.1:0-9992 GCA_035638875.1 Longimicrobium sp. | reverse complement strand
GCCACGGGTCCGCCCTCCGCGCCGGCGGAATCGGCGCCCAGCTCCTCGGCGCGGCGGCGGGCGGTGTCTTCCGCCAGCTCGCCGCCCCCGTTGCCGCACGCCGCCAGCGCCGCGGCCAGCATCCATCCCCCGAAAACGCGTCCCCTGGTCGTCATCCCCCCGCTCCCTGTCGCGGGGCGTGCGCAATGCGCTCGCCCCCCGCGTAGACGTTGAACCCCGGATCGCGGACGAAGCCCGCGAGCGTCATCCCCACCTGCTCCGCCAGCGCGACGGCCAGGCTGCTGGGCGCGGACACCCCCGCCAGCACCGGCACCCCCGCGCGCGCGGCCTTCTGCACCAGCTCAAAGCTCAGCCTGCCGCTCACCAGCACGATCGATTCCGCCAGCGGCAGCTCCCCCTCCAGAAGCGCGGCGCCCACCAGCTTGTCCAGCGCGTTGTGGCGCCCCACGTCCTCGCGCACGCGCACCATCGCGCCGTCCGCCGTGAACTGCGCCGCGCCGTGCAGCCCGCCCGTCCGCTCGAACACCCGCTGCGCCTCGCGCAGCTTCGCCGGCAGCGACACGAGCAGCGCCGCGTCCACCAGGGGCCCGCCGGTGATGCGCGCGCAGGGGGTACCCATCACGGCCTCGATGGATGCCTTGCCGCACACGCCGCAGCTGCTGGTCGTGTAGAAGTTGCGCGACAGCAGCGCGGGATCCCAATCCGCACCCGGCGCCAGGTGCACGCTGACGGTGTTGTACTGCTGCGGCGCGTCCGTGCAGTAGCGGATGCGGGCGATGGCATCCGCCCCCTCGATCAGTCCCTCGCCGTAGAGAAAGCCCGCCGCCAGCTCGAAGTCCGCGCCCGGCGTGCGCATGGTGACGGCCACCCGCTGCGCCGCCGCGTCCGCGTCCCGCCCCGCGTCCCCCGCCCGGACCATGCGGATCTCCAGCGGCTCCTCCACCGCCAGCAGGTCCTCGCGCGTGCGCCGGACGGCATCCGCCCCTTCCAGGTGGATGCGCTCGATGCGCCGCCGCGCCGTGGCCCCGGGGCGCATCCGTCAGTCCTGGACCGCGGCGCCCGTGAGCTGCTCCGCCTGCGCGCGCGCCGTCCGCGGCACCAGGCGCTCGTCCGCGCCCACGACGTCCACCTCGCTCGTGGCGCGCTCCACCGTCACGGGGATCATCTTGGATGACGGCGTGTTGCTCCCCTTGTCGCGGCTGCCCACGGGGACGAGCACGTTGGCCTCGGGAAAGTACGCCGCGGCGCACCCGCGCGGCACGTCGTAGGGCACGGCGCGAAAGCGGGGGGCGATGCGCTCGCGCCCGTCCGCGCCGTGGCTGCGCACGTCCACCCAGTCGTCCGGCGCCAGGCCGCGCTCCGTGATGTCGTCCGGGTGCATCAGGATCACCCGCCGCGCCTGCTTGATGCCGCGGTAGCGGTCGTCCAGGCCGTAGATGGTGGTGTTGTACTGGTCGTGCGAGCGGATGGTGAACAATCGCAGCTGTCCCGGGGGCAGGCGGATGTCCGGCGTGGGCGTGACGACGAAGTTGGCGCGCCCCGTCCCCGTGTTCCACTCGCGGTGCGCCGCCGCGTTGCGCAGCACGAACCCGCCCGGCTCGCGCACCCGTGCGTTGAAGTCGTCGAAGCCGGGGATGACCCGCGCCATGTGGTCGCGGATGCGGTCGTAGTCCGCCGCGAATGCATCCCAGTCCGTCCCGCCGCCCCCGGGCAGCGCCGCCTTCGCCAGCCCGCAGACGAGGGCGACCTCGCTGCGCATGTGCGGCGACCCGGGCTTGTTCACCCCGCGGGAGATGTGAACGACGGACATGGAATCCTCAACCGTCACGAACTGCTCTCCGGACTTCTGCGGATCGACTTCCGTCCGCCCCAGGCAGGGCCAGATCATCACCTCGCGCCCCGCAGTCACGTGCGTGCGGTTCAGCTTGGTCGTGACGTGCACGGCCAGGTCGATGCCCTTCAACCCCTCCGCCACCATCCCCGTGTCCGGCGACGCGCCCAGGAAGTTGCCGCCGATGGCCATGAAGAAGCGGATGCGCCGCTCCGCCATGGCCTCGATGGCCGTCGCGACGTCGTATCCACCCTCGCGCGGCGCGGTGAAGCCGAACTCCGCCTCCAGCCGGTCCATCCACGGGGGCGGATTGTGGTCTATGCCCACGGTGCGGTCGCCCTGCACGTTGCTGTGGCCGCGCACGGGGCACGGGCCCGCGCCGGGGCGGCCCACGTTGCCGCGCAGCAGGAGCAGGTTGCTGCAGGCGATGATGTTGTCCACCGCGTTCTCGTGCTGCGTGAGCCCCATGGCCCAGCACAGGATGGTCGCGCGGCTCTTGATGTAGACCTCCGACGCCGCGCGGATTTCGTTCTGCGTAAGGCCGCTCTGCTCCGTGATCTGCGTCCACGGCGTGGCGTCCAGGTCCGCCACCAGCTCCTCGTATCCCGTGCAGTGGGCGCGGATGAAGCCGTGGTCCACCACGCGCCCGCGGTCGACCCGCTCCGCCTCCATCACCTGCTTCATGATGCCCTTGAGCACCGCCACGTCCGAGCCCGGCTTGGGCTGCAGGTACACCGTGGCGATCTCCGTCCCCCCGCCGAACAGCGTGGTCCCCACTTCCTGCGGATGGGCGAACTTCATCAGCCCGCGCTCGCGCAGGGGGTTGATGGCCACGATCTGCGCCCCCCGCCGCCGCGCCGCCTGCAGCACGGTCAGCATCCGCGGATGGTTGGTGCCGGGATTCTGGCCGATGATGAAGATGGCGTCGGCCTTCTCGAAGTCGTCCAGCTGCACGGCCCCCTTGCCGATGCCCATCGTCTGCTTGAGCGCCACGCCGCTGGATTCGTGGCACAGGTTGGAGCAGTCCGGAAAGTTGTTGGTCCCGTACATCCGCCCGAAGAGCTGGTACAGGAACGCCGCCTCGTTGCTCGTGCGCCCGGAGGTGTAGAACGCCGCCTGGTTCGGATCGGGCAGGCCGCGCAGGAAGGCGCCGGCCTTGGCGAACGCCTCGTCCCAGCCGATGGGCTCGAAGTGGCGCTTGCCCTCGCGCAGGATGACGGGCTGGGCCACGCGCCCCTGCTGCTCCAGCCAGTAGTCGCTCTGCGCCTGCAGCTCGTCGATGCTGTACCGCGCGAAGAACTCGGGGGTGACGCGCTTGCGGGTGGCCTCGGCGGCGATGGCCTTTGCGCCGTTCTCGCAGAACTCGAAGTGCGAGCGCTCGCCGGCGGCGGGCTCGGGCCAGGCGCAGCCGGGGCAGTCCACGCCGCCGTCCTGGTTCAGCACGCGCAGGGCGGCCGTGCCGGGGACGATGGCCTTTTCGCGCGCGAGATGCCGCGCGGTGCTCAGGATGCTGGCCAGCCCCCCCGCGGGCTTTTCGGCCGGGTCGTGGACGGCGTGCTTGGACGGCGTGGTGGACATGGTTCGTACTGCTCCCCGGGATGCGTAAACGCTTGCCTGGAAGGTGACTGCGCCGGCGGGCGCAGGCAAGGGGAGGACGGGGAACGGCAGTGCGAAAGTGCGAAAGTGCGAAAGTGCGAAAGTGCGAAAGTGCGAAAGTGCGGGAGTGCGGGAGGGGGACCGAGGCGGGGGCGGGGTGCCGGCGGCGCCCCCACCCGCTCGTTCCTCGCGACCTCCCCCCCAAAACCCCTGGGGGAGGTGCTACTTCAGCGCGGGCGGGGAGTTTGTGCGCGGTGGGCGGAGTTCCGGCACCCGCGGAGGGCCCCCTGCCCCCGGCCCCCTCCCCCGCTTCGCGGGCAGGAGGGGGAGAACTTCGTGCCGGAAGAGGTTCCGCGCCGCGACGGCAGGCTGCCGTCCCACCTCCCTCCCCCACGCAGTTTGTGGGGGAGGGTCGGGGAGGGGGGGGCGCCCCCGCCCCCGACCGGACTCCGCCACCCCGCACATGAGCCCGTAGAAGTCTACACCCCCTCCCGCGCAGTTTGCGGGAGGGGGTGGACGAGCCTAAGCGAGGCCGGGGGAGGGCCACACCCCGCCACACCGCACGGGACTCCGCCGCTCCAGCCTACCGGCTCAGGGCGCCCCCGGTGCCCCTCATCCCGCGCCGAACAGCTGCGAAAACGTGTAGATCAGCAGCCCCACCAATCCGCCCACCAGCGTGCCGTTGATGCGGATGAACTGCAGGTCGCGGCCAATCTGCAGCTCGATCTTCTTCGTCGTGTCCTCCGGGTCCCAGGCGGACACGGTGCTCTCGATGAGCGAGGCCACCTCGTGCCGGTACTGCTCCACCACGTACAGCACCGCCTGCTCCACCCAGCCGTTCACCTTTTCCAGCAGCTCCTGGTCCTCGCGCAGCGACCCGCCAAAGCGGGTGACGGCGTGACCCACGCGGCGGCGGAACTCGCTGTTGGGGTCCTCGCTGTGCTTGAGCACGGAGCCCTTCACGTCCGCCCAGATGCTGGCGGAGTAGCCGCGCACGGCCGGGTGCCGCAGCACCTCTTCCTTGAACTCCTCGCCCCGCGCAATCATCTCCGGCGACGTCTTGAGCCGCTCCACGAACTCGCCCACGGCCTCGTTGAAGCGGCCGCGCAGGGGGTGGTCGGGGTCGGCCGTGACCTCGTGCAGCGTGTTCTCCACGCTCCGGACGATCTTGTTGTAGATCTGGTCGTCCACGGCCGTGGGCATCCACCACGGCGTTTCGCGGCGGATCTTGTCGCGCAGGGCGTCGCGGTTCTCGTCGAACGTCCGCTGAAAGAGGCGGATGGCGCTGTCGAGCAGCTCCTGGTGCCGGTTGTCCGCCGTCACCAGCGTGAGCACGTTGCCCATCAGCGGCGCCACCTGCGTGCCCCGCACCTTGCTGATGAGGCTGGTCTCGATGATCTCCTGCACCTCCTCGTCGCGCAGCACCTGCACCAGCCCCTTCACGCCCGCCGCGGCGTGCTTGCCCACGGTGTCGCCGTGGTCGGGGTTGGCCAGCCACTCGGCCAGCTTGAGCGCCACGTTGGCCCCGCGGATGCGCGCCACGAGCACGGGGGGCGACAGGAAGTTGTTCTGGACGAAGTTGCCCAGGCTCTTGCCGATGCGGTCCTTGCGCGTGGGGATGATGGCGGTGTGCGGGATGGGCACGCCCAGGGGATAGCGAAAGAGCGCCGTCACCGCGAACCAGTCGGCGATGGCGCCCACCATGGCGGCCTCGGCCGTGGCGCGGATGTATCCCAGCCCCGGCCACCGCGATTCGTAGATGCTGGTGACCACGAACACCAGCGCCGCGGCGATGAGCAGCCCCGTGGCAACGCGCTTCATGTGGTCCAGCCGCTCGCGCTTTTCTTCTTCGTCGCGCAGCGGCGGAAGGGTCAGCCGGCCGATCTCCAAGGATAGTTCCCAGTGCCGAGTTCCAAGTGCCAAGTACGGGGATGCCGTCACTCCCGCGCTTGGAGGATGCGTGCCACTCTACGCTACGACCGGGTGGATGAGATTCGGCGCGGGCTCCGACTGCCGGTCCACGGCCGGAATCCGATCCCATCCGCATCCACCAATCCACCCCGTTCGATCCCGATCCGATCCGCCGAGTCCAATCCACGGATTCCATTCTACGGGATTCCAATCCACCGATTCCGATCCACCGATTCCGATCCACCGATTCCGATCCACCGATTCCGATCCACCGATTCCGATCCGCCGATTCCAATCCGCCGATTCCGATCCGCCGATCCACCGCGTCAGCTCAGCCCGCCACGATGCGCCCGGCGTGCGGATTCCACCGCCACGGCACCGCGTGGCCGATGAGGTGCACGCCGCCGATCCACCGGTCGATGCCGTTGATCGCCAGCGCGTCCGCGGCTCCATCCAGCACGCGGCGGCCCGCATCCGTGATGCGCGCCCGGCGGTCCATGGGCGCGCCGGGATCACCCTCCACCTCCAGCAGCGGCGCCGGCCCGGACGCGAGCGTATCCACGATGGCGGCAAAGCCCATGTCGCCCAGCCAGATTGGCTCTTCCACCGCGTGGTGCGCGTCGGGATACGCGTCCCGCAGCACGCACGGCCCGCCGGCGAACGCCCGCAGCGCCTGCCGGCCGGAGCGGGACAGGCCGTCATCCACCGACGGATACTCCTCCAGCAGCCGGCGGAGCGCGGCGCCCAGGTGCGGCAGGGCGGACGCATCGCCCTGCGCCACCGCCTCCATCCGCCGCGGATCGGGCTCGCGCAAGGCATCCCACGCGGCGCGGCCCAGCGCGAGCTGCGCACCCGTCACGGCCGCGCGGGCGGCGACCAGCGACCGCATCCGCTCCGCGTCCATCATCCCCAGGTACTCCGCCGGGTTGACGAGCGTCAGGCGGGGATGCGGATGCTCCGCGAACCAGTCCAGCAGCTGCACCAGCTGGAGCTGGTCGTACAGGTCGTGCTCGAACCACAGCACCACCTCGTCGTCCGCGGCGCAGGCGGCAAGGCGCCGGTCACGGGCGGCGAAGTCCCGGCGCACGGCCTCCGCCTCTCCCCAGCCGCGCGTGGCGATGAACTCCGCGCGGACGCGGCTGAGTGCCTCCAGCGGAAGCCCGGCGGGGACGGGGCCGTCGTGCAGCACGTCCTGCCAGGGGAGCACGTCGCCCTCCATGCCCGCCGCGCGGATCCGCTGCACCGCGCTCTCGCCGTTGGTGACGTGCAGCATGGGCGGAGCGAGTCAGGTCCTCAGTGGCTGGTCGCCGGGCTCCAGCCAGCCGCCGCGGCCGCGGACCTCCGTGGCCAGCGCGGAGTCCGCCGTCTCCGTCATCAGCACCGTCTGGTCGGCACGGGTTACGTACATGCACTTGTACAGCCCGGCGTCCTGCTTGGAGATGCCGCGCGCCTTGAGCGCATCCACGGCGGCCTCGACCTCGCCGACGGCATCGCCCGGCCTTGTGAACACGTGGTAGACGACTTCGCTCATCCCTGCCCCTCCTCCCATTTCGGCTGATCCCGATTGCGGTCCCATCCCTCGTTCTGCGGCCAGTGCGGGTACTCGCCCCGCCCGCGCGGCTCGCCCTCGGCCGCGTCCGACGGCGGGCGCGGGGGCTGCGGCGGCGACACGACCTCCGGCTCCGGCTCGGCGTCCTCACCCCGGCTCAGGCCGCGGAACCCGCGCTCGGACTCAGGCTCGCGCTCCGGCTCGGCGTCCTCGCTGCGGCTCAGGCCGCGGAATTCGGGCACGTCCGGAACGCCGCCCCCGTCGCGCGCTTCCACGCTCCCCGCCGTGCCCGAGCCGGCCGTGCCGCCCCCGGTCATGGCGCCGATGATCCGGGAAAGGATGCCGCCGCCGGCCGCCGCCGGCATCCCGAACACGTCCGCACGCAGCGCCCCGCCCCGCTGCCGGTGCTTGGCGGGCGAATCGTACACCACCAGCAGGCCGTCGCCGCGCAGCCCCTCGGCCTGAAAGCGGCACATGCCCTCGGGGTGGTCGCCGGGGCCTTCCACGTCGTGCGGCAGCTCCATCACCCGCTTGAGGCTGCGGCCGGACGCGACGGAATCCGCCTCGGCAGAGACGGCGCCGCGCCAGTGGAAGACGGTGGCCGGCGCGTGCACGTCCATGGTGGGCCCCGCCAGCACCAGCATCTCGTTGCCCAGGTGCGTGATCTCGCGGACGCCGAGTCCATCCAAATCCAGGTAGTGCTTGCGGTACTTGCGCCCGTCCGGGCCAATGGGCGCCAGCTTGAGACGCCCGCCCTTCTTCGTCTCCACCGGCTGCAGCTCCAGCACGATGGCCCAGCCGCGCAGCACGGGCCCGCGCAGCCCCAGGAACAGGCGGCCGCCCGCCGCGGACAATCCCTCGATGTCCAGGCCGTTGTCCTTGCCCGGCAGCCGGATGAACTTGCGGAGATGGGGATCCTTCGACACCGCCCGCATCAGCGCGTTGCCGGCGCCCTTGCCCCGCAGGCGCGCGGCCGTGAGCGTCCTGGATGGATCGCGCGGATCAGGACAGCTACGGCGTGGCACGAGGCCGCCGGCCTCCGCGTCTTCCTCCAGCGGAATGCGCGCCAGGATGTAGCGGTTGTCCTCTACGTCCACGTCCGCCAGCGCCCTGGCGACCGCCTCCACGTCGTCGCCGGCCTCCGGCTTTTGCCGCTTGCGGCTGTGCGAGCCGATGAGCCACAGGTAGGGCGGGTCCCAGGCGAGTCCCTCCACGTCCACCTCGTCGTCCGCGCCGGCGGGCAGGTCCAGCACGTCGGCCATCCGGAACGTGCGGTGCGCGCCCCAGCGGCCGCCGCCCAGGTCCGTGAGGCGCTCCAGGGTGGCCGTCTCGTCGCAGCCCAGCCACAGGTGGCGGCCCACCTGCATGACGGCGGACAGGCTTTCGCGGATGTCCTTTGCCTCTACGCTGCCGTCGGGCGGCGCGTCGAGCTCCAGGCGGATGGTGGCCAGCGGCTGCGTCATCGTCCCATTCCCGTTGCGGTCATCGAGCGGCCATCCGTTCACCGGCGCCGCGGTTCCGTACAATCCGCATGCCTCGGTCCGCGGTGACGAACTGCACCAGCGTCCGCGCCCCGTCTTCCATCCAGTACGTGCCGTCCGCGCCCGATCCGCGCACCGTCACCGGCCACGCGCGCACCTGTCCGCCGGGCACCGTCACCTCCTCCGGCTCCGCCACCTGCACGCGCGCCGTCGTCACGCCCTCGCCGTCCACGTACAGGGCCAGCTTGGCCGTATACCCTGCCCGCAGGGGGAGCGCCCCGAGCACCAGGTCCATGCTGGAGGAGAGAAAGACGGGATCGGGGAGCGCCACGTCCACCGAGTCGCGCCCCTTCCCGTCGCGCCCCTCCCCGTCCCGCGTCCACCCCCGCACCCGGCCGCCGGCGAAGTGCAGCGAACGGTCCACACTGATCCCCTCCGCGTGGGAAGAGAGGGGCGCCAGCGTCGCCCGCACCAGCACGAACGAATCCACCTGCGCCACGCCCACGCCGATCCGCAGCATCTCCAGGCGCACGATCGCCGCCGGGCCGCCCACGGTGGCGAGCCGGGTGTCCAGCATCAGGGTCCCGTCCGGCGTGCCGAGGGTGCGGCCGCCCAGGAACAGGTCAAAGGTGTCCGCGCGGGGCTGGATGTAGTCCGTCTGCATCCCGCTCCCCGGCCGCAGCACGGGCGCCTGTGCGCCGACGGCGGGCGCGGCGGCACAGGCCAACAGGAGCAGCGGGGCGAGCAGGCGGCGCATGATGTCCGATGGATGGAGTGCGGGCGGCGGCGGCGCGGCGTGCAGTGTAGCGAGCCTCGCGATGGGCGGAAAGCGTGCCGGGAGCGCGACCGTGCGGACGGGGGGACTTGAATCATCCGTTCCACGACGTAAATTGCAGTTCCTGACTCCGCACCCACTCCCTTCGACACGCCGGAGCGTCGTCCCATGCAAGACCGTCTCGTTCGCGTGCTGCCCCTGGTGGCCCTCGCCGCCGCCGCCCTGCTGGTGGTGGTGCTGGGGCAGCAGAAGCGCGCCCTGATCGACCAGGTGGAGAAGACGCAGCTGGAGCTTCGGCAGGCCCGTACGGAGCCCATGCGGGGGATGTACATGCCCGCGTTCCAGGTGCCCACGGTGGACAAGGGCACGCCGGCCACCATCGGCGAGGCGCCGGGCCAGGGGCGCCAGGTGCTGCTGATGTACACCACGACGTGCCAGTTCTGCCTGAGCAGCATTCCCGCGTGGAAGCAGGTCACGGCCGCGGTGGATACCATGAAGGGCACGCAGGCGGTCGTCTACGGCGTGTCGCTGGACTCGGCGGACGTGACGCGGCAGTACATCACCAGGCATGGGCTGCCGTACGAGACGGTGCGCTTTCCCAACGAGAAGGTGGCGGGGATGTACCGGGCGGGGACGGTGCCCGTGACGCTGGTGCTGGACGAGCAGGGCCGCACCATCTACTCGCGGACGGGCGAGCTCAAGGCCAAGGCGGCCATCGACAGCGTGATCGCCGCCATCCAGTGGCGCCCCGCCCCCCGCGACACGAGCGCCGCCGCCCGTCAGCGTGCGCAGCCGCAGCCGGCGCCGGCGAAGTCGTAGACCGGCTTCACGACGGCAGGCATCCGCCGG
>DASQZE010000260.1:0-6242 GCA_035638875.1 Longimicrobium sp. | reverse complement strand
GGACGCGGTATACGGAATTCCGATTCCGGGCGCGGCGCGATGAATCGCGAAAAGCACATGCGCAATACGCCGGAATCCCTCTGCGGCGCGCCCCCTCGCACGGAAACGAGGACCCGATGAAGCAGACCCCGTTCGCCGCCGCGGCCCTGCTGGCCCTTGCCGCCTGCGCCGACCCGTCCCCCACGGGGGCCCGCGCCACGACGGCCGCGCCGCTGCTGGCGAGTGCCGGCGCCATCCAGGGCCAGTACGTCGTGGTCCTTCGCGAAGGGGCGGACCCGCGCTCCGTGGCCGCCGTGGCCGGGGTGCATCCCCGCTACGTGTACACGGCCGCGCTCAACGGCTTCGCGGCGGAGCTGAATGCGGGGCAGCTGAACGCCCTGCGCCACAATCCGAACGTGGACTACGTCGAGGCGGATCAGCCGCTGGAGGTCAAGACCACGCAGTCAGGCGCCACGTGGGGCCTCGACCGCATCGACCAGCGCAACCTCCCCTTGAGCGGCACCTACACCTACACGTCCACGGGCGCGGGCGTCTACGCCTACGTTTTGGACACGGGGATCCAGACCAACCACCCGCAGTTCGGCACGCGCGCGGCCGTGGCGTACGACGCCCTGGGCGGCGACGGGCAGGACTGCAACGGGCACGGGACCCACGTGGCGGGCACCATCGGCTCCACGACGTACGGCGTCGCCAAGCAGGTGCAGCTGCGTTCCGTGCGCGTGTTCGGCTGCACGGGCTCCGGCAGCACCAGCGCCGTGCTGGCGGCCGTGGACTGGGTGCGGCTGAACCGGACCAACCCCGCCGTGGCCAACCTGTCCATCGGCGGTGCGTTCTCGGCGACCATGAACACGGCTGTGACCAACCTGGCCAACTCGGGCGTGTTCGTGGCCGTGGCCGCGGGCAACGAGAACCAGAACGCCTGCAACGTCTCGCCCGCCAGCGCGACGGCCGTCTTCACGACCGGATCCACCACGAGCACGGACGCGCGGCGCACGAGCAGCAACTACGGCAGCTGCGTGGACGGATACGCGCCGGGCGGCAGCATCACGAGCACCTGGATCAACAGCGGGACCAACACCATCAGCGGCAGCTCCATGGCCGCGCCGCACGTGGCGGGGGTGGCCGCGCTCTACAAGGCGACGTACGGCAACGCCAGCACCGCCACCATCGACAGCTGGATCAAGACCAACGCGACGCAGAACGTCGTCACGGGCAACCCCGCGGGGACGCCCAACCGCCTGCTGTACAAGGCCGCGCTCTGACCCCTCGTCAGGCGCAGCCCCCGCGGGCCGTCCGACCCCTCGAGACGGCCGCACCCCCACCCCCCTTTCGGGAGGATGTCATGAAGGTAGGCAAGACCGCAGTAACGCTCGGTGCAGTGCTGGCGCTGGCCGCGTGCTCGGACGAGTCGCCGGTCGCCGGTCGCGTTGCGGCCGCCGCCCCGCTGCTTTCCGCGGGCGCGAACGCCGTGGAGGGCGAGTACATCGTGGTGCTCAAGCCGGGGGCCAACTCCCGCTCCGTGGCCGCCGTCGCCGGCGTCGAGACCGACTTCGAGTACACGGCCGCCCTCAACGGCTTTTCGGCGTCGCTGAACCGCGGCCAGCTCACGGCGCTGCAGCACAACCCGAACGTGGAGTACATCGAGGAGAACCAGGTGATGTCGGTGGACATCACGCAGAGCGGCGCCACGTGGGGCCTGGACCGCATCGACCAGACGAGCAACACGCTGAACGGCACGTACATCTACACGGGCACGGCCACCAACGTCACGGCCTACATCATCGACACGGGCCTGAACCCGGCGCACACGCAGTTCGGCGGCCGCGCGGCAAGCGTGTACAACTCGGTCGGCGGCAGCAACGACGACTGCAACGGCCACGGCACGCACGTGGCGGGCACCGTGGGCGGCGTGACGTACGGCGTGGCCAAGGGCGTGCGCCTGCGCGGCGTGAAGGTGCTCAACTGCGCCGGCTCCGGCACCAGCGCCGGCATCATCGCGGGCGTCGACTGGGTGCGCCTGAACGCCACCAAGCCGGCCGTGGCGAACATGTCGCTGGGCGGCGGCTTCTCGTCGGCCAGCAACACGGCTGTGAACAACCTGGCCAACTCGGGCGTGTACGTGGCCGTGGCGTCGGGCAACAGCAACGCCAACGCCTGCAACTACTCGCCGGCCAGCGCCGCGAACATCACCTCGGTGAACGCCAGCACCAGCAGCAACGCCAAGGCCTCGTTCAGCAACTACGGCAGCTGCACGCACCTGTACGCCCCGGGCCAGAGCATCACCTCGGCCTGGTACACCAGCACGACGGCCACCAACACCATCAGCGGCACGTCGATGGCCTCGCCGCACGTGGCGGGCGTGGGCGCGCTGTACCTGGCGTCGAACCCCTCGGCTTCGAACGCCACCGTGAAGTCGTGGATCATCAACAACGCCACGGCCAACGTGATCTCGGGCAACCCCTCGGGCACGCCCAACCGCCTGCTGTTCAAGTCGACCCTGTAAGGGCTGACGGTTCTACCCGGCGCGCCGCCCCCCGCGGGCGGCGCGCCGATTCTCACGGCAGGGTCACTATCTTTTCAGGAAACAAATTGCTAAAAACGCGTCGCGTCCCGCGGCGTGAGCCTGTACCGACGAGGAGGAGGACGCAGATGCAACCGATCTCATCCGCCGTATCCGCCCGCTCCGCGCGAGTCGCCCTGACCACCCGGCCGGTCCTGGCCGCCGCCGCGCTGCTGGCGCTGGCCGCGTGCGCCGACCAGCCGGCATCCACCGCCGCCGCACCCGCCGAGGCCGCGCCCCTGCTGAGCGCGGCGCCGGGACGCGGGATCGCCGGCGAGTACATCGTGGTGCTGCGGGAGGGCGCGGACCCCACGGCCGTGTCGGCCGTGGCGGGCGTGCGGCCGCGGCAGCTGTACGACGCGGCGCTCACGGGCTTCGCGGCCCCGCTCTCGCCCGGGCAGCTGGCGGCGCTGCGGCACCACCCCGCCGTGGCGTACGTGGAGCAGGACCAGGCGATGTCGCCGCAGTGGGTGCAGAGCCCCGCGCCGTGGGGGCTGGACCGCATCGACCAGACAGCCCTGCCGCTGAACAACGCCTACAGCTACGCCACCACGGCGCCGGGGGTGTTCGCGTACATCATCGACTCCGGCATCCTGGCCACGCACCCGGAGTTCGGCGGGACGGCCGCCAACGTGTACGACGCGTTCGGCGGCACGGGGACGGACTGCTACGGCCACGGCACGGGCGTCGCCGGCGTGGTGGGCTCCAACACCTACGGCGTGGCCAAAGACGTACAGCTGCGCGGGGTAAGGGTCTTCAACTGCTCCGGCACGGGGACCACGTCGGGGATCATCGGCGGCGTGAACTGGGTGATTGCCAACCACGGGAACCCGGCGGTGGCGAACCTGTCCCTGGGCGGGGGCTTTTCCAGCGCGCTGAACACGGCGGTGAACAACCTGACCGCGTCGGGCGTGTTCGTGGCGACGGCGGCCGGCAACAACAACGGCAACGCGTGCAACTACTCGCCCGGCAGCGCCGCCTCCGTGGCGAACGTCAGCGCGTCGACCCAGACCGACCAGCACCTGCCCGGCAGCAACTGGGGGAGCTGCGTGGACCTGTACGCGCCCGGCCGCAACGTACCCACGGTGGGGCTCACGACTACCCCCGTGCTGATGAGCGGCACCTCCATCGCCGCGCCGCACGTGGCGGGGACGGCGGCGCTGGTGCTGGCCACCCTTGGCGGGACGCCGGCCTCGGTGCACGGCTGGATCGTGGCGAACGCGTCACCCGTCATCACCGGGGCGCCTCCCGGCACGACCAACCGCCTGCTGTTCAAGAGCGCGCTGTGACCCCGCCGCGCTGAACCCGGCGCGCGCCGTTCCCTCCCTGCCAACGAAGAGGCTCCGAAGATGAAGACGATCCCCTCCTCCGTCACCACCCTGTCCCTGCTGGCCCTGGCCGCCTGCGCCGACGGGTCCGCGCCCGTCTCCGCCGCGTCCGCCGGCGTCGCGCCGCTGCTGAGCGCGGCCGACGGACGCGGCGTTCCCGGCGCGTACGTCGTGGTGCTGAAGGACGATGCGGAGCCACGCGCGATCGCGGCCGTCGCGGGCGTTCATCCGCGCCACGTGTACACGGCCGCGCTCACCGGCTTCGCCGCGGAGCTGAACGCGGGGCAATTGAACGCGCTGCGGCGCCATCCCGCCGTGGCGTACGTGGAGCACGACCAGCTGGCGACGGCGCAGCAGTCCATCCACTGGGGGCTGGACCGCATCGACCAGCAGTACCTGCCCCTGAACGGAAGCTACTCGGCCAACACGACGGCATCCAGCGTGTACGCGTACGTCATCGACACGGGGATCACGCCCACGCACCCGGAGCTCACGGGGCGCGTGGTGAACGTGTACGACGCGTTCGGCGGCACGGGCGTGGACTGCAACGGGCACGGCACCCTGGTGTCGCGGGTCATCGGGTCCAGCACCGTGGGCGTGGCCAAGCAGGTAAAGCTGCGGGGGGTGCGGGTGCTCAACTGCACCGGCTCGGGCACCACGTCCGGCATCATCGCCGGGGTGGACTGGGTGCGCATCAACCGCACGAACCCCGCGGTGGCCAACCTGTCGCTGGGCGGCGGTGCGTCCGCGGCGCTGAACACCGCGGTCAACAACCTGGCGAACAGCGGCGTGGCGGTGGCCGTCGCGGCGGGCAGCGGCGGGACCAACGCGTGCAACGTGTCGCCCGGCGGCGCGACGGCGGCGCTGACGGTGACGGCCAGCACCATCGCCGACGCGCACGCGGCGGGAAGCAACTTCGGCAGCTGCGTGGACCTGTACGCGCCCGGCTCCGCGCCGGCCGGGGCGGCGGGCGGGACGTCGATGGCATCGGCGTACGTGGCGGGGGTGGCGGCGCTGTACAAGGCCACGTTCGGCAACCAGGCGACGACGACGGTGAACTCGTGGATCACCACGAACGCGACGCCCGGCATCCTCACCGGCGTCCCCGCCGGCACGCCCAACAAGCTCCTGTACAAGTCGAACCTGTGACGCGTGGCTGATCTGGATCGCAGCCCGTGCTGGATCACTGTCCCCGGCCCGCCGTTCTCCGAGACGGCGGGCCGGGTTTGTTGTCGGGGCAGAGGAGGCGCGAGGGAGAGCTGGAATAGGAAGGGGGGGAGGGGGGCGCGGAGATAAGCAGGGAAGAGCGGGGAAGAGCGGGGGCGGGAGGAGGCAGGGCGTGGAGAGAAGCGGGGGAGAGTAGCGGAGAAAACGGGAGCGAATGAATTCGCGGCTACAACGTCACGCTGTCCGCCTCCTATTCCCTATTCCCTATTTCCTATTCCCTGTCCCCCAAGCCCTCCCAGATACCCGCCGGGCCTGCGACTTGCGGCCCGCCCCCGCCACGCGACACGGCAGCACACAACCGGACGACGAGCACGGGAGACGGGAATGGCGGGAACGCTGGCGGGCAAGACGGCGGTGGTGACGGGGAGCAGCAAGGGCATCGGCTACGCCGTCGCCGAGGCGATGGCGCGCGAAGATGCCAACGTGGTCGTCTCCGCGCGCAACGCCGACGAGGTGCAAAAGGCGGCCGAGCGGCTGGACCGGCTGGGGGCGGGCCACGTGGCGGCCGTCGCCTGCGACATGCGCAGCTACGACGACGTGCGGCAGCTCATCGCGGCCGCGGAGGATCTCGGCGGGCTGGACGTGCTGGTGAACAACGCCGGCGTGGGCGGGTTCGCGCCGGCGGACGAGATCTCGCTGGACCAGTGGGACGCCATCATCGGCACCAACCTCACGGGCGTGTTCTACGCCTGCCGCGAGGCCATCCCGCGGCTGCGGTCGCGCGGGGGCGGGTGGATCATCAACATCGGCTCGCTGGCGGGAAAGAACCCGTTCGCGGGGGGCGCCGCGTACAACGCCAGCAAGTTCGGCCTGCTGGGCTTTAGCGAGGCGATGATGCTGGACGTGCGCGAGGACGGCATCCGCGTGTGCTGCGTCATGCCGGGGTCGGTGGATACCTACTTCAACGGCAAGGAGCCTTCGCCCGGCAACGACTGGATGATCCAGCCCGGCGACATCGCGCGCATCGTGATGGACCTGCTGGCCTTTCCCGAGAACGCGCTCCCCTCGCGCATCGAGGTGCGCCCCTCCCGTCCCAAGAGCCGGTAGTGGATACGATGAAGGGCGCGGCCGGGGCGGCGGCCGCGCCCGGCCCGCGCGAGGGGCGGCCCAGGGCGGTCATCTGGGAC
>DASQZE010000259.1:0-3641 GCA_035638875.1 Longimicrobium sp. | reverse complement strand
AGCTGGACCAGGCGATCTACGCATCCATCCAGGCAGGAGTCTCCTGGGTGGTGGCGGCGGGCAACGACAATGCCGACGCCTGCAACTTTACGCCGTCCCACACCCTGGGCACCATCACCGTCGGCGCCACGGACAGCCTGGATGCCCGGGCCTTCTTCACGGCCCCCCGCGCCTCCAACTACGGCGCGTGCCTCAACCTCTTTGCCCCGGGCAAGGACCTGGAATCGGCGGGGATCCTGGACGACTACGACTACCGCGTGGACAGCGGCACCTCGTTCGCGTCGCCCCACGTGGCGGGGATCGCGGCCAACTACCTGGGCCGCAACCCCACGGCCACGCCCGCGACGGTAAAGAGCGCCATCGTGAACAACGCCACCACGGGCGTGGTCACCAACGCGGGGACGGGCTCGCCCAACCGATTGTCGTACTCGCGGATCTGATCCGCACCCACGTTCCCGGCGGGCGGAGGTCCGCCCGCCGGGAATCTTCAAGGAGATGGACCGGATGACGATTTCCCGCCTGATGCTCGCCGCCGTCCTGGCCGCGGGCACCGCCTGCACCCCCCCGGAAAGCCCGGCCATGGATCCACCCCCCAGCCAGGGGCCGGCCGCGCCCGCGGACGGCGACACCGTTCCGCTGCGCCGGTTCGGAGAGGACGTTCATTCCCGCGTCCGCTTCAACGGGGGGCTTGCCGAGCGCGGCGAGCAGGTGGTGCGCGACCCCGCGGCGTGGAGCGCACTCTGGCGGCGGATGACGGCGGGGCAGTCTCCGTCCTCGCTTCCGGCGGTGGACTTTGGCAGTGAGATGGTGCTGGTGGCGGCGATGGGGCAGCGTTCGTCCGGCGGATACGCCGCCACCATCGACCGGGTGGAATCCACCCCTTCGGCGCTCATGGTCCACATCACCCACCAGTCCCCCGGCCCGCGCTGCGGCGCCATCGCGGCGGTGACGGCGCCCGTGGACGTGGCCCGCATCCCCCGCTCCGACAGGCCGGTTCGCTGGAGCGTCCGCGAGGTGGTGCGCGACTGTCCCTGACCGGCGGACGGGCGCCTTGCGGGCGGGGGCGGGTGTGCCGATGTTCGTCCGGGCACACCCCGCCCGGCGTATTCACGCACGTCCGCCGGACCCTGTTGGACCCCGCGAGGAGCTAGCCGCCGTCCGGGAGGCGTTCCGCTGGCCAGCACCGCCCCGGCGACTGCCGCAGACTTTCCGGAGCTGAAGCAAGGATGACCGTCCGTGCCGAAGATGCCGCCCCTCCCCGTGATCCTTCCATGACCGCCGTCGTAACCGCCGTGAGCCGCAGCCCGCGGCACAAGTTCAGCAAGCAGAACGAGCCGTCCATCCGCCTGGTCGCCGGCATCGGCGTGGAGGGCGACGCGCACGCGGGGGAAAAGGTCAAGCACCGCTCGCGCGCCCGGTGGACGCCGCACCTGCCCAACCTGCGCCAGGTGCACCTCGTGCACGCCGAGCTGCACGACGAGCTGCGCGCCGCCGGGTTCGACGTTGCGCCGGGCGACATCGGCGAGAACGTGACGACGCGCGGCATCGACCTGCTGGGGCTGCCCACGGGGACGCGGCTGCACCTGGGCGACACGGCTGTCGTGGAGGTGACGGGGCTGCGCAACCCGTGCGTGCAGCTGGACCGCTTCCAGGAGGGATTGACCGCCGCCACGCTGGACCGCGACGAAAACGGCGAGCTCGTGCGCAAGGCGGGCATCATGAGCATCGTGCTCGCGGGCGGCGACGTGCGCGCGGGCGATCCCATCCGCGTGGAGCTGCCGCCGGAACCCCATCAGCCCCTGAAGCCCGTATGAGTGAAGATCCCGCGTTTGGCGCAATGATCCGCCACCTCCTGGGCCGCGACGCGCAGGCCCCGGACGCGCCGGCCCCCACCGACGCGATGCCGTACGAGGAGGCGCTGCAGCGGCTGCACGCCATGGCGGCGGCGCCCACGGTGCAGGCGCGCTTCGCGTGCGCGGTCCACGACACGGAAGCGGGCACCGTGAAGCTGTTCCGGCACTACGACCGGGATTCGGAGGTCGTGGTGGAGAGCTTCCTGTACCAGGGCCACGCCTGGCACCTGCTGCGCGAGCCGGAGGACGCGGCGGATCCCGGGTACTCCGTGGCGGAGGCGCTCGGCGGCGCACTGGGCCGGCGGAACGCGATCGAGGTCGCCATCCTGAACGTGGAGTGGGTCCCGTTCCTGTGCCGGACGTGCGGCGAGGTGTACTGCGGCGACTGCTGGACCGTTCCCGGGCTTGATGATCCGCACTGGCCGGAAGACCCGGGCCCCCTGATGGGCACCTGCCCCCGCGGCCACGAGCAGATCATGGCCGGATGGTCCCTGCAGCGCTGACCAACCGGACGCACTGACTGCGCACCGGGCGCGCGCGTCCGCGCACCGAACCTGTGCCCCGCAGCTGTGCACCAAGCCCGCGCACCGCTTTGTCTTCCTGAGGGATGCGCCGCCGATTCTCCTGCGCGCGGCGAACCTGTGGCGCCGACCGAAGATCTGCTCGCCCGTGATCGACGGCAGCCACCAGCTTCGCCCCCCGCCCGTGCCGGATCGTCTTGGTCGCGCGGAGGCAGAAATCAGATTGCGCGGCGGGAGGCGACGGGGCGAGCGGTTGAAGCCTCACGCAGTTTGTGAGGCTTTCCGCGGTTGTTGCGGCGACTTCAGTCGCTCAGCCGGGGCTCGGCGCGGGCCCGGCACGTCCCAACCACGACGGCGGTGGATGAGCCCTATCGGACGCAGCGGGCATCCGTCCCCGGCGATTGAAATCGCGGCACCGAAAACGTGATGTCGGCCTTCGCCGACAGGTCCGGCACGGGCGAGTGCCGTGGGGTACGCTGGCTTCCGTCGATCCGGCGACGGAGTGTGGCGCACGTGGGCGAAGTGGTGCGGCGGCGGGCGGTGCCATCGGGTACGTCCGGTGGAGGATGATCTGCAGCTCAGTTCATCGATCCCGTAACCTCGATGACTCCCATCCCATGCCGTACGAATCGCTGACGCCGCGGGAGGTGTGCGATGCGCTCGGGGCGCTGGGCCTTTCCGTCGCGCCGGCGGACGTCGTGCTGGAGCGGCGCGAGGGGCGCTGGATGGCGCGGCTGCCGGGCGGGCGGCTGGCGTGGTTCGCGGCTACGGATTCCGCGCGCGCCGCCCTCGCGGCCGAGCGCCGCCTGCTGCGCACGCTGGCGGTGCGCTGCGGCTTCGGCGTGCCGCGCGTGCTGCTGGAAGCGGCGGACGGCGACCTGGACGTGCGGTCCATGGTGCCCGGCATCGCCGACCCGTGGCCGGTGCACGCCCGTCAGCCCTGATCGGTTCACCGGTGCGCTGCCGTTCCGCCCTCCCGCCGTCCACCGTGCCCCGTCTCCCGCCGTCCCCGGACGGGATGCGCAGGGCGGCGGAGGTCGATTTCATTTTTCCAAATCGATTTCGCAGGTCCGGTCGTCGGCCGGGTGCCGGGGCGCCACGTGGAGGATGCTGTCGACGCGCAGGCGGTACTGGAATGCCGGGGGAAAGCCGTAGTTGCCGGGACCGGTGAGCGTTCCGCGGACGCGGAGGGTGAAGTACTGGCCGCCGTGGCTGTCGGAGACGGTGTTCGGCCAGTCGTCGGGATGGCTGCCGTGCCAGCCCCGCC
>DASQZE010000258.1:0-16931 GCA_035638875.1 Longimicrobium sp. | reverse complement strand
CCTCCCGGCGTATGAGGCTACGAGTTGCCGCTGTCCGCCCAGTAGTCCGGTTCCCGTTTCTGCGGCTCGATCGTGGTCATGCGTACGACTTCACCGTCGATCTCGTAGAGGATGGAATACTGGAACCGGTGCATGGCCACTCGCCTCAGCGATCCCACGGGCGTCCCCGCTCGCGGAAACTGTCGGAGCATGCTCCCGATCCTGCGCATTTCGGCCGCGAAGGCATGCGCGCGCTTTGCGCTCGTTGAGCGGAGATCGGTCTGGATTTCGTGGAACCTGGCGAGCGCCTCCGGGTGGAGTTCCAGCTTCACGAGGCAAGTCGGTCCAGATCGTCCAGCAACTGCTCGAACGGCACGGGCGCGACCCGGCCTGACTTCATCTCGTCCAGCCGGCGGTGTGCTTCGGCCAGCACAGCCGGGTCGATTTCGTCAGCCGTCTCCGTTCGCTGGGACATCACTCGTTCCAGAAGGTCATCCAGCTGATCGTGCGGAAGGTCGACAAGGACTGCTTCGATTTCTTGGATGCTCATAGACGGCTTCCTCTCCTCGGTCATGGCTCGAAACTCCTCAAGGATAACGGAAGCAGGGGTGTACAGTCCATACACTTTTAGGCGCGCACTGAACGTGCCAGCGGCGGAACGTTCGGGCCACGAAAATGCTGGGTTTCAGTGCCCGCGGCCCCCGATCCACATCCCGATCACGACGGCCGCGAGCGCCACGGCGAAGCTGCCGCCCGCGTAGGCCACCGCCGTGCCGTACGCGCGCGCCTGCAGCAGGGCCACCGTCTCGTACCCGAACGTGCTGAAGGTGGTCAGCCCGCCGCAGAAGCCCACGGCCAGCAGCGGGCGCAGGTGGCGCGGGTCGTCCGCGGGGACCAGGGCCAGCACCACGCCGAGGATCAGCGAGCCGGCCACGTTCACCGCGAAGGTGTGCCACGGAAAGGCGCCGGGCCGCGGCGGGCCCAGCGCCTGTCCCACGGCGTAGCGCAGCAGGGCGCCCGCCGCGCCGCCTAACGCCACGTAGGCCCAGGCCACGTCAGGGAAGGGGCGCGCGGTTGTTGGATCGATCCGTATCGATCAGCACCCACGCCGGGTCCAGCATGGCCTCCGCCGGGCGCGCGCTCGTCACGATCTCCACGGTCTGCCGGCGCTCGCGGGAGTCCAGCGTGCGCGTCACGCTCCCCACGCGCAGGGTCACCGGCATCCACGCCTGCCCCATCCGCACCACCTCCACCCGCGTGCGCCAGCGCCCGCCCGCCCGCCGCGTGGTGGCGAACGTGATCCCGTAGTCCAGCTTGTCCGTCCGCCGGATCCACTGGCCAAAGAACCAGTCCAGGTCCTGCCGGCTCACGTCCTCGGCCGCGCGCTGAAAGTCCGCGCCGGTCACGTGCTGCAGCCGGTGGCGCGTGTAGAAGGTCCGCAATACCTCGCGGAACGTGGCCTCGCCCAGGTGCTCGCGCAGCATGCGGAAGATGGCCGATGCCTTGGCGTACGTCATTGCGCTGTAGATGCGCGGTGCCGAGAAGTCCGCGCCGGGCGTGCCCACGGCTTCCGTAGAATCCGTGCGCTCCAGCCGCTCCAGCCCCAGCATGGCCCGCGGCCAGACCGTCGTGTCGCCCTTCATCTCCCAGTACCAGTTGGTCATGAACGAGGCGAACCCCTCGTCCATCCACCCCTCGCGCCACTCGTTGTTGGCCAGGATGCCGTGCACGTACTGGTGCGCCGCCTCGTGCACGATGAGCCCCTCCGACGCCGATCCGTTCATGATCATCATGGGGAACTCGGTGCCGCCCCCCTCCAGCCGGTGCACGTTGGTCAGCTGCGGCCAGGGATACGGGCCGAACATCCCCTCGAGCCAGGTGAGCGCGTCCCAGGTGCGGCGGGCGGCGGCGCGCTCGTCCCAGGCCGTGTCGCCGGGGAGATAGAGCACGTGGATGCCGGGCGCCGAGCGCATTCCCGTGTCCTCGTCGATGATGGTGCGGACGACGAAGTCGTGGATGTACGCCGGGTCCGCGCTCCAGGCGAAGTGGTGCACGCTGTCCGCGTAGAACCGCACCCGCTTCCGCCCGTTCTCCGCCGCCCCCGCCAGCAGGCCGAGCTCCGGCGCGGCGGGCGGCGGCGGATACCCCGTCGCCAGCACGCGCTCCTGGTACCCGGGGTCGCCCTCCACCGCCACGCCCGTTGCGCCGATCACCTGGTCCGCGGCCACGTCCAGCGTCACGTCGTAGCGCGCGAACTCACCGTAGAACTCGCCCTGCGGGAGCAGCGGATGATGCGCCCACCCCGTGCGGTCGTACACGGCGATGCGCGGATACCACTGCGCGAAGTCGTAGTGCCGGCCCCGGCGCCCCTGCCGGCGGGGCAGGGTGGAAAGGCGCGCGTCCCAGTCCATCGCCACCATCACGCTTGCGCCGGGCGCGAGCGGCCGGGCCAGGGGGAGCGCGGCCACGGTGGAATCGGGCGCGCCGGGGTAGACGGGACGCACGGCCGCGCCGTCCACCGTGACGGACGCGAAGCGCTCGAACGCGTGGTCCGCCGGCCCCAGGTCCGTAAAGCGCCGCTCGCCGAACTGCAGCTCGCGCCGCGCCCACGCGCTGTTGGGGCGAAAGGCGTTGAGGTGCTGGTGGATGAACAGCGTGTCCAGCGCGCGGGGCGAGCGGTTGGTGTAGGTCATCCGCGCGCGGCCCCGCAGCACGCCCGTCTGCTCGTCCAGGCGCGCCTCGATGCGATAGTCCACCTCCTGCTGAAAGTAGGGGGCGTCCTGCGCGGCCAGCGCGGGCGCCGCGCCCAGCAGCGCGGCGGCAAAAGCGGTTCGGAGCATCCGCACGGGATTTCCTCGTCCTGGTGAAGTAGGGTCGCGGCCAACATGCAGATGCCGTGCGCCGGGGGCAACCACGCGCCGTCACGAGCACCGGATCAGCCCATTCAATCAGCAAACCTTTGCCGCCCACTCTCATCGTCCAAATGTTCCCTTGCGCACGCGTCCAATTCGGATTTTATTCGGTGCCTGTCGAGTACAGCCGCGGAACGGGAGGTCGCGATGGGAACGAAGGGGCCAGGATTCACCGAATGGGTTTCCGAAGGGATGAACCCGGCCCCGCACGGGTGGGCTACACCGGAGGAACAGCCGTTTTCATTTTGTTCAGTATTGACTGAACGATCCGAACGGCTTATCCTTCCCCTCCCGGCGCGCGGGCACGCGCCGCCGGGACACAGAACCCACACCACGTTCGGGGAAGCAGACATCAATGGACCAGGCGGTACAGCAGTTCGTGGAGCGGATGGCGCTGATCTGCGAGAAGGAGGGGATGCCCCGCATTGCCGGGCGCATCTTCGGCTACCTGCTGGCCACGGACCAGACGTTCTCGCTGGAGGAGCTCGCCGAGCGGCTGCAGGCCAGCAAGGCGTCCGCCAGCACCAACGCGCGGATGCTGGAGCAGTTCGGGATGATCCAGCGGGTGAGCGTGCTGGGCGACCGGCGCGACTTCTACCGCGTGCAGGACGATCCGTGGGAGCAGATGCTGCGCGTGGCCCAGGGACGTTGGCGCGACATGGTGCACGTGTTCGCCGAGGCGTCGCAGCGGCTGCCGGAGCCCGCCGGGCGCGAGCGGGCGGCGCAGGCGGAGGTGTTCCACGCGCTGCTCATCCGCGAGTGCGACGCCCTCATCGAGCGGTGGCACGCGCTGCGGGCCGAGGAGCGCGCGGCCCAGGCCGCGGGAGCGGCGAGCGAGACCGCCACGAATTCGTAACGATCTCCATCGACTGTAAGCAACCACTTGCATACACGGATGGTGCACGCGATCTTGGAAGGCATGGACGTACGCGAGCGACTGCTCCAGGCCGCCGTGCGGGTGTTCGAAGAGTCGGGGTCCCGCGGGGCCACGACGCGACGGATCGCCGCCGAGGCCGGAGTGAACGAGATCACCCTGTTCCGCCACTTCGGCAGCAAGTCCGCCCTGTTGGGCGAGGCGCTGGCCGAGGCGGGGAGCACCGAGGTGGAGACGGGGCTGCCGGAGGAGCCCCGCGACCCGCCGGCGGAGCTGCTGGCGTGGAGCCGCGCCGGCTACGGCCATCTGCGGCGCTACGCGGCCATGATCCGCACCACCCTGGGCGAGCTGGCCGAGGCGCCGGACGCGGCGCGCTGCGTGGCCGGCCCCCCGGTCAAGGTGCACGCCGAGCTGCTGGCCTACCTGCACCGCCTGCGCGACCGGGGGATGGCGGACGGGGAGTGGGACCCCGACGCCGCGGCCAACATGCTCATGGGCACCCTGTTCGCCGACGCCATCGCGCGGGATGCCGTCCCGGAGCGGTACGCGTATCCCGAGAGCGAGGCGCCCGAGCGGTACATCACGCTGTTCCTGCGGGCCATCGGCGTTCGGCCGGCCCCGGCGGCACCTTCTGACGCAGTCTGACCCGACATCCCGGATGATGGGGATCCAGAACGATATGCCAACCCGACCCCGCACCACCCGCCTGGTGCGCGCCGCCCTCGTGGCGGCGTCGCTGCTGGCGGCGGCCCCCGCGGCCGCGCAGCCCAATCGGGCGGACCGCAGCGCCCTCACGCTGGAAGAGGCGCTGCGGCTGGCCGAGGACGCCAGCGAGCCCGTGCAGATTGCCCGCGCCGGCCTGACCCGCAGCCGCGGCCAGCTGGCCCAGGCGCGCAGCCAGCGCCTGCCGCAGATCAACGGCACCCTGTCGTACTCCCGCGCCCTCGCTTCGCAGTTCGAGAGCATCGGCGGCGCGCCGGAGCCCGACACCACCGGCCCGCCGCCCCCGCAGAACTGCGGGACGTACGTGCCCAACCCGCTGCTGCCCCTGGAAACGCGGGTGGACTCGCTGGAGCACGCCCTGAACTGCACCGTGAACGGCGGCGGCAACCCGTTCGCGGGCTTCGGCGACCTGGGGTTCGGCAGCGAGAACACCTGGCAGTACGGGTTCAGCGTGTCGCAGTCCCTGTTCAGCCCCCGCATCGGCGCACAGAACCGCATTGCCGAGGCGGGGCGCACGCGGGCCGAGATCGAGCTCAACACCCAGCGGGCGCAGCTGGCCCTGGATGTAACCCAGGCCTACTACGACGCGGCCCTGGCCGACCGGCTGGTGACCATCGCCGAGGCCACGCTGGCCCAGGCCGACACGACGCTCGCGCAGACGCGGCTGGGGCTGCAGGTGGGCAACCAGCCGGAGTTCGACGTGCTGCGGGCGCAGGTGCAGCGCGACAACCAGGTCCCTGTCGCCATCCAGCGCCGCGCGGATCGCGACCTCGCGTACACCCGGCTGCGGCTGCTGCTGGACATGCCGGCGGACGCGCCGCTCTCCCTCACCACGCCGCTGGACGGTACGGAGACGGTGCCCGTGGCGCGCTTCGCGGCCGACGCGGGGCTGCTGGGCGACACCAGCGTGGTGAACCGCGCCGTCGTGCAGCAGGCCGAGACGCTGGTGACGGTGCAGGAGAGCAGCCTGCGCATTGCCCGGGCGCAGCGGCTTCCCAACGTGAGCCTGACGTCGCAGTACGGACGGGTGGCGTACCCCGGCGGCCTGCTGCCGGAGCTGGACAAGTTCCGCACCAACTGGACGGTGGGGGCCCAATTGTCCGTCCCCATCTTCACGGGCGGCCGCATCCGCGGCGACGAGCTGGTGGCCGAGGCGGACCTGCTGGAGGCGCAGGCGCGCCTGCGGCAAACGCAGGACGCGGCGCGGCTGGATACGCGCACGGCGCTGGAGCGGCTGGAGGCCGCCCGGGCGCAGTACGACGCCAGCACCGGCACGGTGGAGCAGGCGGCGCGGGCGTACAGCATCGCCCAGGTGCGCTACCGCGAGGGGCTGAGCGCGCAGCTGGAGCTCGCCGACTCGCGCATCCTGCTGCAGCAGGCGCAGGCCAACCGCGCCGTGGCCGCGCGCGACCTGCAGATCGCGCAGGCCCGGCTGGCGCTCATCGCCTACCTGCCCATCCAGATGGGCGGGCAGGGTGGGGCGCAGCAGCAGATGCAGCAGGCACAACCGCAGCAGCAGCCCCGGCAGCAGCAGGCTCCGGCGGCAGACCAGGCATCGGCGTTCACCGCGGGGGGCGAGTGATGAGGGATACGAAGAAGGTGGCGGGCGCCGTGGCGCTCTGCCTGGTGCTGGCCGCCTGCGGGCGCGACGGCGAAGCGGCGGAAAAGCCCAAGGCGGACGCCGGCGTCACGCTGGGGCCCGAGAACGTGTACGTGGTGGTGGCGGAGGAGATCGCCACGGGGCCGCAGCTGGCCGGCAGCCTGGCGGCGGAGCGCGAGGCCGTCGTGAGCGCGGAGATCGGCGGCCTGGTGCAGGGGGTGTTCGCGGACGAGGGGCAGGCCGTGCGGGCGGGGCAGCTGCTGGCGCGCATCGACGCGGCGGCCATTCGCGACCAGGTGCTCTCCGGCCAGTCGGCCGTGCGCTCCGCGGAGCAGCAGGTGTCGCTGGCCCGGCGCAACGTGGAGCGCAACGAGACGCTCGCGGCCGCCGGCGCCGTGGCCCAGCGCGACCTTGAAACGGCGCGCAACACCCTGGCCGGCGCGCAGGCGCAGCTGGCCGGCGCCCGCGCGCAGCTGTCCAGCGCGCAGGAGCAGATGGGCAAGACCACCGTGAACGCCCCCATCTCGGGGATCGTGAGCGAGCGCCCCGTCTCCGCCGGCTCCGTGGTGCAGATGGGCGGCCCCCTGTTCACCGTCGTGGACCCCGGCAGCATGCAGCTGGAGGCCTCCGTCCCCGCGGCGGAGCTGGGGCAGGTGCGCATCGGCGCGCCCGTGCGCTTTACGGTCACGGGCTACCCGGGGCAGACCTTCACGGGGACGGTGCAGCGCATCAACCCCGCGGCGGACCCCGTCACGCGGCAGGTGCCCGTAATCGTCTCCATCCCCAACGAGCAGGGCACGCTCGTCAGCGGGCTGTTCGCCGAGGGGCGCGTCACGTCCGAGGCGCGTCAGGGGATCGTGGTTCCCGCCTCGGCCGTGGACGAGCGGGGGGTGCAGCCGGTGGTGGTGCGGCTCAAGAACGGGGTGGCGGAGCGGGTGCCGGTCACGCTGGGCGTGCGCGACGCCGAGACGGACCGGGTGGAGATCACGGGCGGCGTCGCGGCGGGCGACACGCTCCTCATAGGCGCGGCCCTGGGCACGTCGCCCGGTACGCGGGTGACCGTTCGGGCCGGGGGCACCGCTCCCGCGGCCCGGTAAGGAGACCGAGGCGATGTTCATCTCCGATTTCGCGATCAAGCGGCCCGTGGTCACCTCGGTGACCATGCTGGCCCTGGTCGTGTTCGGCCTGTTTGCCCTGTTCAGCCTGGACACCGACGAGTTCCCGGAGGTGGAGGCGCCGTTCGTCTTCGTTTCCGTGCCCTACCCCGGCGCCTCGCCCGACATCGTGGAGCGCGAGGTCGTGGACCCCATCGAGGAGGCGGTGGCGGGGATCAGCGGCGTGGACAAGATCAACAGCCAGGCGCTGGACGGGTTCGGCTCCATCGAGGTGCAGTTCGTCTACGGCAAGGACGTGCAGCAGGCCACGCAGGACATCCGCGACGCGGTGTCGCAGATCCGGGGCGACCTGCCGCAGGAGATGGAAGAGCCCATCTACGCGCGCTTCGATCCCAACGACCTGCCCATCATCTCCCTGACGCTCTCGTCGGAGCGGATGTCGCCGGCGGACCTCACGCGCATCGCCGACCCGGGGATCACGCGCGACCTGCGGGGCATCAACGGCGTGGCCGAGGTCACGGTGGTGGGCGCCGTGCCCCGCGAGCTGAGCGTGGAGGTGGACCCGTCGCGCATGCAGGCGGCGGGGATCGGCATCGCGCAGGTGGTGCAGGCGCTGCAGTCGCAGAGCCTGGCCGTGCCCGTGGGGCGGCTGAACGGGCCCCTGGAGGAGCGCACCATCCGCTTGCGGGGCCGGCTGCAGAGCCCGGCGGAGTTTGCCCAGCTCGTCGTGGCCTCCCGCGCCGGCGCCCCCGTGCGCCTGGGCGACGTGGCCACGGTCAAGGACGGCACCGAGGAGGCGCGCTCGCTGGCGCTCTTCAACGGCAAGCCGGCCGTGGGCATCGACATCGTCAAGGCGCAGGGAAGCAGCACCACGGCCGTCTCCACCGCCGTCATCGAGGCGGTGGACGAGCTGCGCAAGACGCTCCCCGCCGGGGTGACCATGGACGTGGTCCGCAACTCCGGCGAGCGGGTGGAGAACTCCGTGGCCAACGTGCAGGAGACGCTGATCGAGGGCGCGCTGCTCACGGTGCTCGTGGTCTTCCTGTTCCTGAACTCGTGGCGCTCCACGGTCATCACGGGCCTCGCCCTGCCCGTGTCGGTGCTGGCGAGCTTCGTGGCCGTGCTCTTCTTCGGCTTCACGCTCAACACGATGTCGCTGCTGGGCCTTTCGCTGGCCATCGGCATCCTGATCGACGACGCCATCGTGGTGCGCGAGAACATCGTGCGGCACGTGGAGATGGGAAAGGACCACTACACGGCGGCGCGGGAGGGGACGGACGAGATCGGCCTGGCGGTGGCGGCCACGACGTTCTCCATCGTCTGCGTGTTCGTGCCCATCGCCTTCATGGGCGGCCTGGCGGAGCAGTGGTTCGCGCCGTTCGCCCTGACCATCGCGTGCTCGGTGCTGGTGTCGCTGTTCGTGAGCTTTTCGCTGGACCCCATGCTGTCCGCCTACTGGCCGGACCCGCACCTGGAGGAGCACGAGAAGCCCTGGATCACCCGCAAGCTGGACCGCTTCAACGCCTGGTTCGACCGCCGCGCCAACGACTACCGCAAGGTGATCGCGTGGGCGCTGGACCACGCCCTGGCCATGATCCTCATCGCCCTGGGGACCTTCGTGGGCGCGCTGGTGATCCCGGCCAAGGGGATCATCGCCTTTCTGGCCGTGATGGTGGTGGTCACCGTGGCCGTGGTGGTGCTCGCCGCCGTCCGCTTTCCCCGCGGGACAAAGGGCGGGCTGATGAAGGGCGGCATCGCCGTGGCGGCGCTGGCGGGGATGTTCGTGGCGATCGGCGCCTCGCCCACCGCCATGAAGCTGGGCTTCGAGTTCTTTCCCAAGGACGACATCTCGGAGTTCGAGGTGGAGATCGACACGCCGCCCGGCAGCAGCCTGGAGTACACCAAGCTCAAGTCCGAAGAGGTGGCCGCCATGGCGCGGCGCATTCCCGAGGTGCGCTACACCTACACCACCATCGGCGGGCGCGGCGGCGCGGTGGACGAGGGACGCGTGTACGTGCGCCTGCTCCCCAAGGCGGACCGCGAGCGCGGGCAGGAGGAGATCTCGTCGGCCATGCGCGAGGAGGCCAAGCGGGTGGGCGGCGCCACGGCGGCCCTCTCCACGGGCAACTTCGGCGGCGTCAAGCAGATCATGATCCAGCTGCAGGGCCCCGACATCGCCGTGCTCAACGGGCTGGCGGAGCAGGTGCGGGCGCAGGTGCAGCAGGTGCCGGGGGCCGTGGACATCTCCCTCTCCACCAAGGGCCAAAAGCCGGAGCTCACGGTGAACCTGGACCGCGGGCTGGCGGGCAGCCTGGGGGTGACGGCCGCGCAGGTGGCGCAGGCGCTGCGCCCCGCCTTTGCCGGCCTGGACGCGGGCGACTGGGTGGATCCCAGCGGCGAAACGCGCGACGTGTACATCCGCTTCGCGCCCGAGGCGCGCACGCGCACGGGCGACCTGGAGCGGGTGCCGCTGGTGCTCGCCGGGCCGCAGGGGGAGGCGGCGACGGTGCCCCTGGGGCAGGTGGCGACCATCACCCGCGAGCTGGGCCCCGCGCAGATCAACCACCTGGACCGCGAGCGGGTGATCAACGTGGAGGCCAACACCGAGGGCCGCCCGCTCTCGGAGGTGGTGGGCGACATCACCGGGCGCATCGAGCAGAACGTGGTGATGCCGGTGGGCTACAACCTGAGCTTCGGCGGCGACACGGCCGACCAGGTGGAGGTGTTCAGCCGCATCATGTTCGCGCTGGGCGTGGCCGTGATGCTGATGTACCTGATCCTTGTGGTGCAGTTCGGCAGCTTCCTGGACCCGCTCGCGATCCTGCTGTCGCTGCCCCTGTCGCTGATCGGGGTGGTGCTGGGGCTGTGGCTGGCCGGCAGCACGCTCAACCTGATGAGCATGATCGGCATCATCATGCTGATGGGGATCGTGGCCAAGAACGCCATCCTGCTGGTGGACTTCGCCAAGTGGGGCAAGGAATCGGGGCTGGGGACGCGCGAGGCGCTCATCGAGGCCGGCGCCATCCGCCTGCGCCCCATCCTGATGACGACGTTCGCGCTCATCGCCGGCATGCTTCCCGTGGCGCTGGGCCGCGGTGAAGGCGCGCAGTTCCGGGCGCCCATGGGCATCGCCATCATCGGCGGCGTGGTCACCAGCACCCTGCTGACGCTGCTGGTGATCCCCACCGTGTGGGAGCTGCTGGACCAGATGCGGGAGAGCTTCCTGGGCCGCTTCGGCAGCAAGAAGGGCGGGAGCGGCGGACACGAGGGCGGCCACGGCGGCCACGGCCCCGGCGGGCAGGGCGTGGAAGCCGACCGCACGGTGCCGCACGAGCCGGCACGGGTGCGTCGCGAGCCGGAGCCCGAGCCGGCACTGCGGGCGGACCGGAATCCCACGCCGGGGATGGCGTAGGGACGGCCGCCGAGCCGGGGCCGAGCGAATGAATTCGCCGCAACGACGACACGATGTCCGCCTGCGCGGACGGTCCGTCACGGGCCAGTGCCACGCCGGTACGGTGTCTGGGTAGAATCAGTAACCTCCCCCAGGGGTTTTGGGGGAGGTCGCGAGGAATCGAGCGGGTGGGGGCGCCGGCGGATCTCCGCTTCGTGCTCCAGGTCCGGGATGACGGAAGTCCCCAGTTGCCCGATCCGGCCCGGTGCGGAAACACATCCTTCGTGCAGTACGTTTAGTATTGACTGAACGATCTGGATCGATTATTCTTCAGGTCAGCAGAGCGCGCCGCGGACAGGCGTTGGGCGAGACGGTGGGCCGTGCATCCGGCGGCCACGCGGGGCACGTAGACCGTGTGGACAGATGCGAAATTGCGAACTGTTTGCGTTCAGGTGTGTATCAGTGCGCCGCGCGGCGTCGCGGCTGCGACCGACCCCGTCACTGGGGCGGCGCTTTTCTTCTTTGGGATGACGATGCAGACCACGCGCGAGGAGCCGGCACAAACCGCCGGCGTCGCGATCGACCACAAGGCGGCCGCCCGCAAGCGCCCCTGGCCCGAACGGCGCCTGGCGGCCATGGGCCGGGGCACCGAGCAGTTCTTCGAGCACGCCGGCGGCATGGCGACGCTGATGTGGCGCACCGTCGTGTACCTGTTCACCGGCCGCATTCCCCTGCGCGAGGTGAGCAACCAGATCTACTGGATGGGCGTGGGCTCCATCCCCATCGTGCTCGTGACGGGGAGCCTCGCCGGGATCGTGACCTCGCAGCAGGGCGGCTACCAGTTCACCGGCAACGTGCCGCTGTACTACCTGGGCAGCGTGGTGGCCTCCAGCATCATCCTGGAGCTGGGCCCCGTGCTCACGGCGGTCGTGCTCATCGGGCGGGTGGGGGCGCGCATCACGGCCGAGCTGGGCACCATGAAGGTGTCGGAGCAGATCGATGCCCTGCACTCGCTGGGACGCGACCCGGTCCGCACGCTGGTGGCGCCGCGCATCATCGCCGGCATCATCTCCGTCCCCATCCTGGTCGCCATCGCCGACGCCGTGGGATTGTTCGCCGGGATGCTGGCGGCCCAGTTCACGGTGGGACTGGGGCGCGAGGCGTTCTTTTACGGCGCCGGCCTGTTCTGGCACGACTGGGACATGTTCTACTCGCTGGCCAAGGCGCTGGCCTTCGGCTTCGTGATTCCGCTGGTGGCCAGCCACATGGGCCTGGCCACGCGCGGCGGCGCGGAGGGCGTGGGCCGCTACACCACCAGCGCGGTGGTGACCATGACGCTCGGGGTGCTCATCCTGGACGCCATGTTCCCCCCGCTGCTGCTCAACTGACGGAGGACGGACGATGAGCGGCGACGCGATGGTGGAGTTCCGTGACGTGTACAAGCGCTTCGACCAGCCCGTGCTGGCCGGCGTGGAGCTGTCGGTGGGGCGCGGCGAGACCATCTCCGTGGTGGGGCACAGCGGCACGGGCAAGAGCGTGCTGCTCAAGACCACCATCGGCCTCATCCAGCCCGACGCGGGCGACGTGATCGTGGACGGCGACGGGGTGTCGCGGGCCAACCGCCGCACCCTGGCCCGCATTCGCCGCAAGGTGGGATACGTGTTCCAGAACGCGGCCCTGTTCGACAGCATGTCCGTGTTCGAGAACGTGGCGCAGGGGCTGAGCGACGAGGAGCAGCGCGACCTGGGCACGCGGCGGCTGGTGGCCGAGGTGACCTCGGCGCTGGAGCACGTGAACCTGGACCCGGCCAAGGTGCTGGCCAAGCTGCCGTCGGAGCTGTCCGGCGGAATGCGCAAGCGCGTGGGGATCGCGAGGGCCATCGTGGGCCGGCCCGAAATCCTGCTGTACGACGAGCCGGTGACGGGGCTGGACCCCGTGAACGGCACGGTGGTCCACCGGCTGATCGCCCAGCTCGCCGAAGAGATGGGAGTGACGTCCATCATCGTGACGCACGACATCGAGGGGGCGCTGCCCATCAGCGACCGGGTGGCCATGCTGGACCATGGCCGCATCCGCTTCGTGGGCACCGCGGACGAGTTCCGGAACAGCGACGACGCGCTGGTGCGCGCCTTCCTGGAGCGGGACGTCCCTGACTCTGACCTGATCGAAATCGTATGATCCAGCGCGCCGACGGAGCCGCACCGGCCGCTCCGCGTAACCGACTTTCCCAGGAGGAGCTCCGGGCGATGGCTCCCATTCGCACGCCGCGCCGCGAGGTGCACGTTGGCTTGTTCGTGGTGGTCGGCGTTCTTGCCGTGCTCATCGCGCTCTTCGCCCTGACTGACCCGGGCACGTTCCGGGGCCGCTACTACGTGTCCACCATCGTCCAGAACGCCGGGGGCATCCGCAAGGGCGACCCGGTGCAGATGAAGGGCGTGAACATCGGGCGCGTCCGCGACTTTACGATCGACCGCTCCGGTGGTGTGCGCATCACCATGGAGCTGCAGCACGACGAGAACTACGCGGTCCCGGCGGACTCGCGCGTCTCCATTGTCTCGGGCGGCCTGCTGCAGAGCATGGTGGCCCAGATCATCCCCGGCCGCTCCAGCCAGGAGCTGCAGGACGGGGCCGTGCTCCCGGCGGAGGAGGCGGTGTCGCTCACGGGCACCGTGGAGACGCTGAGCGCCGACGCCGACACGGTGCTGGTGCGCGCGCAGGCCCTGTTGAGCCACCAGACCATCGGCGCCGTGGGGGCCAGCGCGCAGCAGATGCAGGAACTGCTGGTGTTGCTCACGGCCCTGGCGAGCGACCAGCGCGCGCAGTTGAACGCGCTCACGGCCAGCCTGGGGCGCTCGGCGCAGGGGCTGGAGGGCACGGTGAGCGCGGTGAACCAGCCGGAGCTGGCCCGCGCCATCGCCCGCACGGATTCGATGACGATCCGCCTGGACGCGGCCACGGGCTCGCTGCAGCAGGCCAGCGCTTCGCTGGCTACGCTGGTGCAGCGCGTGGACAGCGGCGAGGGCACGCTGGGCAAGCTCACGCGCGACGACGAGCTGTACCAGAACATGAACGCCGCCGTCGAGAGCCTGAACCAGCTCACCACGGACATACGCACGAACCCGCGGAAGTACATCAACGTGAGCGTGTTCTGAACGAAAAGTGCGTGAGTGCGGTAGTGCGTGAGTGCGTGAGCAGGATCGCGAGCAGGTGAGGATGCGAAGCGGGCCCGGAGACTGTCTCCGGGCCCGCTTTCGTTTGGGGACCTGCAGAATCCGAAGATCCTGGACCTCGGCCAGCCTTCGTCCGGGCGAATTCCGCGACGTGGTCTACCACTCCGCCATCCGCCATCCGCCATCCGCCATCCGCCATCCGCCCTGATCTGCGGATCCGCTCCGATCGGCTGATCGGCCGGGCGACCCCGTCTATGCCACCGCAGCCTCGGGCTCCGGCTCCGGCTCCGCACCCGGCTGGCGGTCGGGCACCGGCGCATCCGCCTGCTCCGGGGCGTCCGCCTGCCCGGGCGCATCGGCCGCCTCGGGTGCGTCGTCCGGCGGGGGCGGGGCGAGGAGGTGGTCCAGGGGGACGTGTTCGTGGCGCATCCCCTTTCGCCTTGGCTCGGCGATCCAGACGGCCACGCGCTGGATGAAGCGCCACACGCCGCCCTGCGTAGGCTTCTTGTAGCGCGCGTCCGACGGGTCCGTGCCCATCCGGGAGAAGATCTGCGTCAGCCACTCCGGCCCGTGCCCGCCCACTTCCAGCTCCGGCATCCAGCACTCCAGCTCGCCGTTGGGCACCAGGAACACGCCGTATTCCGTCAGCGACGTCAGGAGCGTATCCGCCAGCACGCGCATCTCGCCGCCCAGCCGCTGCACGCCGCCGGCCTTGTAGTCGGCGTTGTTCATCTGCTGGTGCAGGCGCCGGCGCTGGTCTTCCCACGGCTCCCAGAACACCTCGGGGACGAACGCGGACCGCAGCAGGTCGCGAAAGTCCTCGCGCCCCTTGAGCAGGTCCAGGTCCAGGACGGCCGCCGCCGGAAGCCCCATCTCGCGCAGCGGGCGGATGATGCGCCGCACCGTCTGCTTGTTCTGCGCGTTCAGGAAGACGACGCCGTCCGCCCCGCCCGCCCGGTGCGCCAGCAGCCGCTCGTTGACCTCGGCGTAGTACACGCGGTCCGCGTCGGCCTCGCAGACGACGGCGCCCTCGTGAAAGAGCGCGCCCAGCACGCCCGTGGAGCGCAGCAGCGGGTCGCGCATCATCGTCTGCAGCTTGTCTGCCGAGAGCAGCCGCGCGCCGGGGATGCCCTTGCGGTACGTGAGCCGGACGATGTTCACCGACTGGCCGCTGGTGATGCACCCCATCACGAAGTCCGGCGAGTGCGTGGCCGCCAGCAGGTTGGCGCCGCGCTCCGCCGCCAGCTGCGTGAGCCGTTTGCCCAGCTTGCGGACGAGGGGCGGATGCAGGAACGCCTCGGGCTCGTCCACCAGCATGATGCGGTAGTCCGCGCTGAGCACGGCGGCCGTGAGCCCCGTGAACGCGCGGATGCCGTCGCTCATGTGGTCGATGTCCTCGGCGCGGCCGTGGAACGCGCGCGAGCGGTCGCTCATGGACTGCTCCTCGTCGTCGTCCATGGGCGCGCGCTCGGCCATGCGGACGCGAAAGTGCGTGCCGTCCGTGGGATCGATGACGAAGTAGAAGCCGAACGCGTCCGCCGTGATCTCGCGGATGCGCTCGCGGGCCTCGTCGTCGCGGAACAGGGCGCCCAGGTGGTTGGTGGGATGCGACTGCAGGTCGCCCGCGGGCTGCATCTGCGTGAGCGCCAGGCGCGTCTGCCCGTCCAGCCGCAGGGTGAACAGGCCCAGCAGGTCGCGGCAGAGGATGTCCATCTCCTCTTCCGTGGGCCGGTCCGCGTGCTCCGCGGCGGCCAGCAGGGCGGGGAGGTCCACCTCCTGCTCCGTAACGGGCTCCGCCGTGTCCGTGGCGCGGCGGCGGGCGTATCCGCCCGGCGAGCGCAGCCGCATGACGCGGAACACGTCGCCCAGCTCCTCGCCTTCGTCCCCCACGGCGCGGGAGATGACCAGCTCCTCGATCTCTTCGGGGGGCGGAAGCAGGAGCTCCAGGCGTTTGATGATGTAGCGCAGCGAATCGCCGCCGGACTCGATGAAGTCTTCGATCTCGCGGAGAGCGAGGCTCTTCCCCGAGTTGTTGGGCCCCACGAACACCGTCATGGGTCCGGGAGAAAAGCGCAGGGGCTCGTCGTCCTCGGCCGCGCCAAAGCGCAGGGCAACCGTCTTGAGCATCGCGTCCGGGTGTTTCGGCGGACGCTCCCCGTCTGGAGCGGCGTGCCGGGGGGGACAGGTGCAAAGTACGCGAGATGATGGCCTGCGCCGCGACCGGCTTTGTACGACGTATGTTCAAACGCCAGAAGCGCGCCAGTGACGTGATATTTGTGCTACCCGGCGGGATGGCTGGAATTCCGGGTGCGACTGGACGGAGGGAGCGGGGGAGCGGCGTCCCCCACCCCCCGGCCCCTCTCCCGGCAACGGCGCCGGGAGAGGGGGAAAACTGCGGATTCGTGCGCCAAAGCAGGTCGTGTGCACCGGCGGAGGGCCCCCTCCCCCCGGCCCCCTCCCCCGCTCCGCGGGCAGGAGGGGGAGAACTTCGTCACCGGGAACGACTTCGCCGCCGCGCGCGGAACCGTCCCGCGCCCACCCCTCCCCCGAAGTTGGGGGCGGGGGAGAGGGCCCCCGTCGCGCAGCGACGGGCATTCCGCTGCGCGATCCACGCTCCTCGATCCACGCTCCGCGATCATCCGGGACGCAAAAAGGCCCGCCCCGAGACTTGGGGCGGGCCTTCCGCACGATCAACCTTCCGCACTCACGCACTCACCCGGAACCCGCTCACGAGCTCGCGCATGCGCTCGGCGGCGTGCAGCAGCTCGGCGCTGGAGGCGGACATCTCCTGCGTGGCGGCGGACTGCTCCTCCGCCGCGGCGCTGACCTCCTCGGCGCTGGCGGCGTGCGACTCGCTCGTGCCGGACACCTCGGCCAGCGACGCATCCACGCCCTCCATGGCGGCGGCGTTGCGGGCGGCGGCCTCCTCCACCTGGTCGGCGGCCAGGCGCACGCCGTCCACCGCGGCCAGGATCTGCTCCAGGGCACTGTCGGCGCCGCGCGACACTTCCTCCACGTCGGCCACCTTGCCCGTGCCGCGCCCCATCGTCGTCACCACCTCTTCGATGCGGCTGCGGATGCCGGACACGTTCTGCGCCACCTCGTTGGCCGCGCGCGCCGAGCCCTCGGCCAGCTTGCGCACCTCCTCGGCCACCACCGCGAAGCCG
>DASQZE010000257.1:0-5178 GCA_035638875.1 Longimicrobium sp. | reverse complement strand
CGACACCCTACTCGCACTCTCGCACTCTCGCACTCTCGCGCTCTCGCACTCTCGCACTCTCGCACTCTCGCACTTGTCGCTCGGCACTTGGCACTTGGCACCGTAGTTCGATACGTTCCGCGGGGGCGGCAGTCTGCCGGCCCCGCGGTTCTTTCCCCGTACGGACGCATGGCCCAACCCAGAGAGAACGCCCCCGCCCGGACGTCGCCGTTCGCCGTGCTCATCGCGGCGGTGTTCGCGGTGCTGCTGCTGGCGTTCGTGTACAGCGTGGCGGAGGTGCTGCTGCTGCTGTTCATCGCGGCGCTCTTCGCGCTGTACCTGGGCGCCATCATCGACTTCATGCAGGAGCGCTTCCGGGTTCCGCGCGTGGCGGGCGTGCTGGCGGCGCTGCTCATCACGGGCGTGGGCGTGACGGCGGTGGGATGGCTGGTGGTGCCCCCCGTGGCGCGGCAGACGCAGGCGCTCATCACGGCGCTGCCGGGGCAGATCCAGGTGTGGATGGCGTCGCTGCGCGAGCTGACGGAGCGTTATCCCCTGCTGGCGGCCGTGTTTCCCCCGGAGCGGCTCTCGGACCAGCTGTCGGGGCTGGCGCAGAACGCGGGGCTGGCGGCGGCGGGCCTGTTCCCCGTGGTGTTCGACACGCTGCACGTGCTCATCAACTTCGTGAGCGTGCTGGTGATGGGCATCTACATGGCGCTGCGGCCGGAGGTGTACCGCGAGGGGATCGTCTCGCTGGCGCCGCCGGTGCACCGCGAGCTGGTGCGCGACATCCTGGCGGACCTGGCCCGCTCGCTGCGCGCCTGGATCGGCGGGCAGATGCTGGCCATGGTGTTCCTGGGCGTGCTCACGTGGATCGGCCTGGAGATCCTGCGCGTGCCGTACGCGCTGGCCTTCGGCGTGTTCACGGGGGTGGTGGTGATGGTGCCGTTCTTCGGCAGCCTGGTCTCGACCCTGCTCCCCGCGCTGTTCGTGCTGGGCAACCAGGACATCGTGCACGCGCTGCTGGTGGTGCTGCTGGGGGTGATCATCCACATCATCGAGGCCAACTTCGTCCACCCGCTCATCATGGAGCGCCGGGTGCACCTGCCGCCCGTGCTTTCCATCCTGAGCGTGCTGATCATGGCGGAGTTGCTGGGCGCGGTGGGGCTGCTGGTGGCCGTGCCCGTGCTGGCCACGCTGATGGTGATCACCCGGCGCATCTACGTGCACCGGCTGCTGGAAGGAAAGGGCTTCCGCCGCTTCGTGCGCGACCCGCCCAGCGAGGTGCGCCTGCCCGAGGGCGCCCTGCGGTCCGTCCCCGCGGGGCTGAGCATCCCCGCGATGCTGGAGCAGGCGGGGGCGGCACCGAGATGAAGAAGAAGTGCCAAGTGCCGAGTCCCAAGTGCCTGGTAACGCGCACGGGGGACTCCGTACCTGGCACTTGGCACTTGAACCTTGGCACTTTCTTCCCGTGAACCACGACCTCTCGACCTACCGCTACCTCGTCGTCACCGAGGGGCAGTTCGGGCCCCTGACCAGCAAGACGGCCAACAGCGCCGTGCGGTTCATCCCCGACCGCGTGGTGTGCGTGCTGGACAGCACGCAGGCCGGCCGCACCGTGCAGGACGTGCTGGGGTTCGGCGGCGGCCTGCCGGTGGTGGCCACGGTGCAGGAGGGGCTGCGGCTGGAGCCCACGGCGCTCCTGGTGGGCATCGCGCCGCAGGGGGGCGGGCTGCCGGAGGAGTGGCGTCCTATGCTGCGGACCGCGATCGCGGCGGGGCTGCACATCGTCAGCGGGCTGCACCTGCACCTGGGCGATGACCCGGAGCTGGCGCGGCTGGCGGCGGAGCGGGGCGTGCAGATCCACGACCTGCGCAAGCCGCCCGTGGACCTGCCCGTGAGCCAGGGCAGGGCGCGGCTCATCGACGCGTACTCCGTGCTGACGGTGGGCACGGACTGCAACATCGGTAAGATGACGGCGGGGCTGCACATCCGCGACGCGCTGACGGAGCGCGGCGTGCGCGTGGGCTTTGCGGCCACGGGGCAGACGGGGATCCTGATCGAAGGATGGGGGATCGCCGTGGACGCCGTGGTCGCGGACTTCATCGGCGGGGCGGCGGAGCGGCTGGTGCTGCAGGCGGCGGAGGGGAACGACGTGGTGCTGGTGGAAGGGCAGGGCTCGCTGGTGCACCCCGGCTACTCGGGCGTCACGCTGGGGCTGCTGCACGGGTCCATGCCCGATGCCATGATCCTGTGCCACCAGCCCACCCGCGGCTGCCCGTACGGCGGCGGCAACGCGTACAGCTGGATGCCGCTCCCCTCCGTGGAGGAGATGATCCGCATCTGCGAGGGTGCCATCGCGCCGCTGCGGCCATCGAAGGTGATCGGCATCTCGCTCGTCACCTTCGACATGGACGACGATGCGGCACGCGCGGAGATCGACCGCATTGCCCAGGCGACCGGCCTGCCCGTGACGGACCCCGTCCGCTATGGCGCGGGGCCGCTGGCGGAGGCGATCCAGCGCGGCGCGGAAGTCAAGCGCTCCGCCCGCGCCGGGAGCGCACCGGCCGAGGCGTGATCCGCGAAGGCGTTCCGGCGGGGTGTCCTGCGCCGCGTCGGTCCCGCTACTGCGCCGCCGCGTACTGCGCCGCGAACTCGGGCGCGGCCGGGATGGCCTGGATGACGTCCAGGTGGATGCCGCCCGGTGCCGTGCCGATGAAGTGCCGCTGCCCCCACGGCTCGTCGCGCAGCGGCAGGAGCACCGCGAGGCCGGCCGCCCGCAGCCGCTCGTATTCCGCGGCCGCGTCCGCCACCTCCACGTTGAGCAGCACGTGCGTGGAGCCCGCCCGCAGCGCGGCAGGGACGCTCTCATGGGTGCTGAGCACAAAGGCCAGCTCGTACTCCGGCCGCTCCGCATGCACCAAGCTGACGTACCAGTCGCTGCGGAACGTCTCGCGGAATCCCATGTGGTCCACGAAGAACCGGCTGCCGGTCTCCACGTCGTCCGTGAGCAGCACGGGGTAGAAGCCGTTCAAACGCATCGCGAAGTCTCCTGCAAAACGGGGTGATGTGGCGGCGCGGATCGACATCGGCAGATTACATACATACTGTATGTTTGTCAAGCGGAGGATGGATCCATGAACCGGCAGGCCCAGCGAACCGAGGCGACGCGCGCGCGCCTGCTGCAGGTGGCGCGGCGGCTGTTCGTGGCGCACGGATACCAGGCGGTGCCGGCGGAAGACCTCGTCCGCGAGGCGGGGCTCACGCGGGGGGCGCTGTACCACCACTTTGGCGGCAAGGACGGCCTGTTCGCCGCGCTCTACGCCGAGGTGCAGCAGGAGGTCACCGCCCGCATCGACCAGGCCGCGGACGCGGCGCCCGATGCGTGGGGCGCCCTGCGTGCGGGGTGCCACGCGTTCCTGGAGTGCTGCGTGGACCCGGAGGTGCAGCGCATCGTGCTGCTGGATGCGCCGGTGGTGATGAGCTGGGAGGCCTGGCGCGAGGTAGACGCGGGCTCCGGGCTGGGCTCCCTGAAGGAGGGGCTGCGGCAGGCGCAGCATGGCGGGGTGATCGACGAGCAGTCGGTGGACGCGGCGGCCCACCTGCTGCTGGGCGCCATGAACGAAGCGGCCATGTGGATCGCGCGCGCCCCCGAACCCCCGGCCGCGCTGGAGCAGGCGAAGCGCGTGCTCGACCAGCTTCTCGATGGCCTGCGCCGCGGATCGTCATCCCACGCGGCCAATCCCGCCGCGCCTTCGTGAAGCCGCGGGTGAGCCCGAAGATTGACCTGCCGGTGTTGGCCTGCATCCCCTGTAGTGCGCCATGATGTACGCGGCGGATCTGCGGGATGTGCACCGGCGGGGGTCCCGGTGCGAAGCGGCCCACTGGAACGGGCGAGTAGATTCCTCACTCGTTCCTCGCTCGGAATGACAGTGAGGGCCGTGGGGGCGGGTCTGTGGGATCTGCGGGGCAGGGAGATCCGGAGCCGACGAAACTCATCGGCGGCGGGCGGGTAGATTTTTCTGCGCGGATCGACCGTGCTGCGTGGCCGGCGTTCCCGCGAATCTCCAGCGGCCGATCTCCCGTAGTGCCGGGAGAGAGCCGTCCAAAACCTTCTCCGGATCTGCCGCGATGTCCCTGATCCCCTGCTCCGACTGCGGCCGCGAAATTTCGTCGCTCGCCCCGGCGTGCGTTCACTGCGGCCGGCCCACCGTGCCGGTGCGCGCGTACGCCGTCGCGCCCTACATGGCCGCCGCGCCCGTCGCGTGCCCCCTGTGCAGCGCGGCGGTCACGCACCCCAATGCGCGCACGGGCGGGGCCGCCTGGTGCGAGCGGTGCGGCGGACAGCTGATCTTCGGGACGGACGGGGCCCTGGTGCGCGCGGTGCCGCGGAGCTCGGTGCCGCTCGTCCACCAGCCGCAGCACGTGCAGCAGGTGGTGTACGTGGGCAAGCAGAAGAGCGTGGGCACGGCCATCGCGCTGGCCTTTCTGTTTGGGCCGCTGGGGATGTTCTACTCCACCGTGAGCGGCGCCCTGATCATGTGCGTGGTGACGCTGTTCGCCATGCTGGCCACCTTCGGGATGGCCATCTTCGTCACGGCGCCCATCTGCATGATCTGGGCGGCGAACGCCGCCAGCGAGCACAACCGCCGCCAGGCGTACGCGCTGAACGCGGCGGCGTGACGGCATCCGCCGGGGGCAATCCGCCGGCCGAAGAACGAGAACGGGCGGCCGGAGTGATCCGGCCGCCCGTTCTTCATCCGCCCCGCGCGCGGCGTGGCCGTCAGCCGCAGCAGCAGCCGTCGGTGCAATCCTCGCAGCAGCAGTCGTCGCCGCAACAGCAGTCTTCGCAGCAGCAGTCCGTCGCGTTCGCGTACATCATCATGCGTTCCGGCTGGGGTAAATGGATGTCGCCAAGGATAATGGGAGACCCGCGCGCGGCACAAGTCTCAGAGTGTGTTCAAGAAAACTCTCCCCGCGTTTGATTTCCTGAGAGTGTGTTTAAGATTCCTCCCGGGCTTCGAACACTCGGTTTGATTTCCTGAGGGAGCGCACGCAGGTAACCTCAACGTGCACAGTTCTTTGCGCGCGACCGAAGGATCTACTCCGCACAACCGGGGGGCGGGCCTCCCGCCGCGTTGCCAGCCCTCGGTGATGCGGGCCAGATCCTTCGGTCGGCGCCATGGATCTAACCGGGAG
>DASQZE010000256.1:0-7269 GCA_035638875.1 Longimicrobium sp. | reverse complement strand
AGCTGGACCACGGCGTGCGCCCACTTGCCCTCGAACTGCGGCACGGGGAGGCCCACCGGCTTCATGGGGCCGAAGCGCAGCGTCTCCGCGCCTCGGTGGGCCATGACCTCGATGGGCAGGCACCCCTCGAAGTAGGGGACGTTCTCCCAGTCGTGCCCCGCGTGCTCCTCGCCCGTGCGGAGCGCCTCGATGAAGGACTCGTACTGGTCCTTCGTCATGGGCGCGTTCAGGTAGTCGCCCTCGGCCTCGCCGCCCTTGCCCCACCGCGAGGCGCGGAAGAGCGTGTCCATGTCCAGCGAATCGAACGAGACGACCGGCGCGATGGCGTCGAAGAAGGCCAGCCCCTCGTCGCCCAGCGCGCCGCGGACGGCGGCGGAGAGCGCGTCCGAGGTCAGCGGCCCCGTGGCGATGATGGCCGGTCCCTCCGGCAGCCCCGTCATCTCCTCGCGGACCACGCGGATGCGGGGATGGGCCTCGATGGCCGCCGTCATCCGCGCCGCGAACTCGCCGCGGTCCACGGTGAGCGCCGTGCCGCCGGGGATGCGCGACTCGCGGGCGCAGGCCAGCAGCAGCGATCCGCCTACGCCGAGGGCGTCCATCTCCAGCTTGAGAAGGCCGTGGGCGTTGCTCGGGTCTTCGGACTTGAAGGTGTTGGAGCAGACGATCTCGCCCAGCAGGTCGGTCTTGTGGGCCTCGGTGCCGCGCACGGGGCGCATCTCGAACAGCGACACGTCGTGTCCGCGTTCGGCCAGCTGCCACGCCGCCTCCGACCCCGAAAGCCCGCCCCCGACCACCGTCACTTCGGCCATCTGCGCTTCTCTCCTGGAAAGATCCACTTCGACAACGACGAACGGCACCTATAGGCCGTGCACCCCGGCGAGCCCCGTGCACCGGCGGAAAGCCCCCTCCCCCCGGCCCCCTCCCCCGCTTCGCGGGCAGGAGGGGGAGAACCCAGTTCCCGCACATACCCAACCCCGCGCGCAAAACTCGTCTTCCACAACCCCTCCCCCGAAGTTGGGGGAGGGGTCGGCCGCCGTCGCGAGGAACGAGCGAAAAGGCGGCCGGGGGAGAGGGCCCCGTCGCGCAGCGACGGCCTCCGCCTCGCACAGATCCCCATCCGCCCCACCGATCCACTGGCTGCCTCAAACGACCTGCCCTCCCCCGAACCCGGAGGAGGGCATCCGTATTCCGTACACCGCCGCGCCCATCCGGTGCGCGAGCTCCGCGCGGAGGGCGGAGGCGGCGAGCGGCGGATCCACTTCCGCACTCACGCACTTCCGCACTCACGCACATCCCTCCCTACTTCTTCGGCTTCTTCGCGGCGGTCTTGCTGGCCGTCTTGCTCGCCGTGCGGGCCGTGCGGGCCGTGGTCTTTGCCGCGGCGGAGCGGGCGGACTGGGCCGTCTTCGACTTCGTGGCCGGCCGCTTGGCCGCCGTGTCCGCGGGCTTGCTCGCGGACTTGCTCGCGGACTTCGCGGAGGACCTGGCCGCCGGACGCCTGGAGGCCGTCTTGGCGCCGCGGCCGCGTGCACCGGGCTTCTTGGCCGGCGGGCCGGCGGCCTCGCGCTCGGCGAGCAGCGGGATGGCCTGCTCCAGCGTGAACGACTCCGGTTCTACCCCCTTGGGCAGCGACGCGTTCACAGCCCCGTGCTTCACGTACGGCCCGTAGCGGCCGGCGAACAGGTTCACGGGCTCGCCGTCGCGCGGGTGCGCGCCCAGCGTGCGCAGGGGCTCGATGGCCGCCCGCTGCCCCCGCCCGGCCTTGGGCTGCGACAGCAGCTCCACGGCACGCGCCAGGCTCACGGTGTAGACGTCGTCTTCCTTGGCGAGCGAGCGGAAGTCGCCCTCGTGCACCACGTACGGGCCAAAGCGGCCCGCGTTCGCCACGATCTCCTTGCCCGACTCCGGGTGGTTGCCCAGGGTGCGCGGCAGGGACAGCAGCTGCAGCGCGGTTTCCAGCGACAGGTCCGCGGGGTTCATCCCCTTGGGGAGCGAGGCGCGCTTGGGCTTGGCCTTGGAGCCTTCCTCCGCCTCGCCCAGCTGCACGTACGGGCCAAAGCGCCCCTGCAGCATCAGCACGGGCTTCTGCGTCTCCGGGTCGATGCCCAGCTTGTCCGGGCCCTCGGCCTTGGCCTTGACCAGCCTCTCCACCTGCTCCGCCGTCAGGTCCGCGGGCGCGATCCCCTCCGGCAGCGACGCCGTGAGCATCTCGCCCTCCGCACCCATTTCCGCGAACGGGCCGAACCGCCCAATGCGCACGCGCGCGCCGAGCCCCTCCAGGATCACCGTGGACGCCTCGCGCGGGTCGATCCCCTCCTGCCCGCGCTTGACCGTCTCGTCCAGCCCGTCGTAGCCGAAGAAGAAGTCGCGCAGGTAGGGCAGCCACTCCGCCCCGCCCTCGGCGATCTCGTCCAGCTCCTCCTCCATCTTTGCCGTGAACTTGGTGTCCACCAGGTGGGGAAAGTTCTTCTCCAGCAGCCCCGTGACGGCGAACGCGGTAAAGGTGGGGACCAGGTTGTTGCTCACCCGGTCCACGTAGCCGCGGTCGATGATGGTGCCGATGATGCTGGCGTACGTGCTGGGCCGGCCGATGCCCTCCTGCTCCAGCATCTTCACCAGGGTCGCCTCGGTGTAGCGCGCGGGCGGCTGCGTGGAGTGGCTCAGGGCCTCCAGCGTGCGCAGGGCCACGGCGTCGCCGCGGGCCAGGGGCGGCAGGGGCTCGTCGCGGTCTTCCAGCGCCGCGTCCGGATCGTCCGATCCCTCCACGTAGGCGCGGAAGAAGCCGGGAAAGTCGATGCGCTTGCCCGACGCGCGGAAGGTCGCGTTGTCCGCCTGGATGATGGCCGTGAGGTACGTGAGCCGCGCCTCGGCCATCTGGCTGGCGACGGTGCGCTTCCAGATCAGGTCGTACAGCGCCGCCTCCACGCCCGTCAGGCGCAGCTCCTCCACCGTCTTCATCTCCGTGCCGGCGGGGCGGATGGCCTCGTGGGCCTCCTGCGCGCCCTTGGACTTGGTGGTGAACTGGCGCGGCTGGGGGCTCAGGTAGGCGTCGCCGTACAGCTTGCGGATGCGGTTGCGCGACGCCGTCATGGCCTGGTCGCTCAGGTGCACCGAGTCCGTACGCATGTACGTGATCAGGCCCTCCTCGTACAGCCGCTGGGCAATGCGCATGGTGTCGCGCGCCGACAGCCGCAGCTTGCGGTTGGCCTCCTGCTGCAGCGTGGACGTGGTGAACGGGGGATACGGACGGCGCACGGTCGGCTTCTCGTCCGTCTCCGCCACCTTCCACTCCGCCGCGCGCAGCCGGTCCTGCAGCGCCTTCGACTCGTCCTCGCCCAGCAGGACCACGTCCGCCGTCTTGAGGCGGCCCGTGTTCTCGTCGAAGTCGCGGCCCGTCGCCACGCGCTTGCCGCCCACGGTCGCCAGCACGGCGCTGAAGGGGCTGATGCCGCGCAGCAGCGTGGCCTTGAGGTCCCAGTACGTGGCCGAGCGGAACGCGCGCCGCTCCCGCTCGCGGTTCACGAGCAGGCGCACGGCCACGGACTGCACGCGGCCCGCGCTGAGCCCCGTGGAGATTTTCTTCCACAGCAGCGGGCTCACCGTGTAGCCCACCAGGCGGTCCAGGATGCGCCGCGTTTCCTGCGCGCGCACCAGGTGCTCGTCGATCTGCCGGGGCGACGCGAGGGCCGCGCGGATGGCCTCGGGCGTGATCTCGTGGAAGACGATGCGCGAGATGGGCACCTTGGGATTGAGCACCTGCACCAGGTGCCAGCCGATGCTCTCCCCCTCGCGGTCTTCGTCCGTCGCGACGATGAGCTCGTCCGCGTCCTTGAGAAGCGCCTTGAGCTCCGAGACGATCTTGGCCTTTTTTCCAGGCACGATGTACAGCGGCTCGAAGTCCGCGTCCACGTTCACCCCCAGCCGCGCCCACTCCTGGCCCTTGAACCTGGCGGGGATGTCGGCGGCGGACTCGGGGAGGTCGCGCACGTGTCCCATGGATGCCGCCACCCGGTAGCCCGAGGGGAGGAAGCCGCGGATCGTCTTGGCCTTGGTCGGCGATTCCACCACCACCAGCCGCGTTTCTTTCTTGCCGGCCATCTCAGTCGAAAAAAGAAGAAAACCCCGCCATGGAGCCGCGGCGCCCAATCAGGCGATGCGGTCGCGGATGGAATCGTGTATGTCGCGTGCGGCGCCGTCCACGGACCGGCCGTCGGTGGGCAGAACGAGGTGTGCCCGCGCGTAGAACGGCTCGCGCTCCGCCAGCAGGCGCCGTACCGCCCCGAGCGGGTCTGCCCCGGCGAGCAAGGGCCGTTCCCCCGGCGCCGCGGCCGAGCGCCGCACGGCCTCTTCGGGGGATACCTGCAGCCACACGCAGTGCGTGCCTGGGCCCAGCGAATCCAGCAGGGTGGGATTGGTGATCCACCCGCCGCCGGGGGACAGGACGATGCGCGTGCGCCCCGCCATCCGCCGCGTGGCCTCCGCCTCCATCCGCCGGAACGCCGCCTCGCCCTCGTCCGCGAAGATGGCGCGCACGGGGCGTCCCGCCTCGCGTTCGATCTCCCGGTCCAGGTCCACGTGCGTCCATCCCAGCCGCTCCGCCAGCGCCGCGCCCACCGCCGACTTCCCCGAGCACATCATCCCCACGAGGACGATGCGCTCGATGGGATCGGATGTCGGTACCGCTGCCATCTCTGGACCCAAACCGTGTTCCTGCACCCGGACCGTTGATTTCCTGAGGGAGGCGCCGCTGGATCCATCCCACCGACGACTCTCCGGCGCCGACCGAAGGACCTGCTATCCCGTGCTTGGCTCTCAGTCTTTGTGACGAGAGCCGAGTCCCGCGGAGCGAATGAATTCGCCCCCGGCCGTCACCCCGGCACTCCGCCCGCACCGGACCCGTCGGCGAAGGCCGACATCACGTTTTCGGTGCCGCGACTTCAGTCGCCGGGGCCGGGAGCTGGCCCAGTCGCTTCGGCTCCGCCGCCTCCGCCCGGCTCCGACGCTCCCGCCTCCTCCTGCCCTGCCTCAGGCTCCGGCGAACGCCCCGCGGGCGCGGATCTGCTCCAGGTAGGCGTCGAACGACCGGCGCAGCTCCGTCATGGAATCGCCGCCGAACTTCTCCAGCACGGCGCCCGCCAGCACGATGGCCACCATCGCCTCCGCCACCACACCCGCGGCGGGCACGGCGCAGACGTCGGAGCGTTCGCGCACGGCTTCCGCCGGTGCACCAGTCCGCAGGTCCACCGTGCCCAGCGGCGTCATCAGCGTGGAGATGGGCTTCATGGCCGCGCGGCAGACGAGCGGCTGGCCCGTCGTGATGCCGCCCTCCAGCCCGCCGGCGTGGTTGCCCATCCGCCCGAATCCCCCGCCCCGCTCCGCGCCGTCCTCACGCGTGATCGCGTCGTGCACGCGGCTGCCGGGGCGCAGGGCGGCCTCGAAGCCAAGGCCGATCTCCACGCCCTTGATGGCCTGGATGGACATCAGCGCGGCGGCGAGGCGTCCATCCAGCTTGCGGTCCCACGACACGTGCGAGCCCAGCCCGGCCGGCACGCCGTGCGCCACCACCTCCACGACGCCGCCCAGGGTGTCGCCGTCACGTTTGGCCTGGTCGATGGCGTCGATCATCCGCCCCTCGGCCTCCGGGTCCAGGCACCGCACGGGAGAGGGGTCGCTGGCCGGGTTCAGCTCCGCCGGCAGCGCATCCGGCACCTTCGCCACGATCCCGCCGATGGACACCACGTGGCTGCCCACGCCCATCCCCAGTTCCGCCAGCAGCCGCTTCGCCAGTGCGCCGGCGGCCACGCGCATGGTGGTTTCGCGCGCGCTGGCCCGCTCCAGGATGTCGCGTGCGTCCGTGCGGTCGTACTTGAGGGCGCCCACGAGGTCCGCGTGGCCGGGACGCGGAAAGAAGACGCGGCGCATGGCCTCGTCGTCGCCCTGCGCCTCGTGCGGCGCGGGGGACATGGCGTCGGTCCAGTTGGCCCAGTCGCGGTTCCGGACGAGGAGCGTGACCGGCGCGCCCAGCGTTTCGCCGTGGCGAATGCCCGAGAGCAGCTCGGCGCGGTCGCTTTCGATGCGCATGCGGCCGCCCCGCCCGTATCCGCCCTGTCGGCGGCGGAGCTCGCGGTCGATTTCGTCGGTGAAAACCGGCAGGCCGGCGGGGAGCCCCTCCACGACCGCCACCAGCGCGGGGCCGTGCGACTCGCCTGCGGTCGTAAAGCGGAAGGTCGGCATGGGCGCAAGATAGCGGCGCGGTGCGAAAATGCGAAAGCCCGGGGGAGAAACGGCAGTGCGAAAGTGCGAAAGTGCGAAAGTGCGGGAGCAGTGTCAGTGCGGGAGCGGCGGGAGCTGGCATCAACGGGGGGGCGAGCGCGAGGCCCGCATCCGAATTTTTCCAGAGAGGCACATCCGCCGCCTCCCCCGGTGGGAGTTGGCCGCGGCACACACCACCTGATCGCGTCTGTTGCGAAAGGCCGCCAGGACGGGACCTCTGCGGACAGGCACGGAAACCGTCGCGGCCCGGGTACCCAAACGACGCGATCGGTTGATGTGTGCACCGGCATCCCTTTCCACGTGTCCTCCGGGTTCCGGCGGGGGCGATCATCACGTCGCACCGGCGATCGGGATCGATGCCCGCCGAATTACTCTCTCCGTAGAACGCGGATGCCAACATGGGCACGAGCATCCCCGCCGATGCAGCGGCCCTTGGATGACCCTCTGCCGCGGACGAAAGAAAAGCGAGGGCCCGGCGTCGCGCCGGGCCCTCGTCCGTCCACCGTCCATCATCCACCCCTGGCGATCAGGGCGTGGGCCGTACGAGGTCCTCGTTGGTGATGGGCAGCGCCAGCACACCCGTGGACGTAAGGCCGTACAGGCGCAGGTTCACGTTGGCCGGGTCGCCCGGCGCGCGCGGCGCCACCACCAGCGCACCCACCACCGGGTCGCGCAGGAAGATGCGCTTGACCGGGGTGAAGTAGAAGGCGTCCAGCACGTCGATGTACGGCCGCCCGTCCTCCGTCCCCGACACGAACGACAGCCGGTTGCTGGGGTCGTTCGGATAGTTGGCGTTCTGCGGATGCATGGCCACGCCCCCGGTGGGGGCGCCGCTCTCCATCGTACCCTGCAGGCGCAGCGTGTCGTTGAAGAAGTACGCCTGGTTGCCGCGCGCCACCCCCAGCGTGCCGTCACGGTTGATGCCCAGGCCGATCACCCGCTCCGCCGTGTTGCTGATGAGGTCGCGCACGTCGCCGCGCAGCACCAGCGAATCGC
>DASQZE010000255.1:0-7555 GCA_035638875.1 Longimicrobium sp. | reverse complement strand
CACCCTCTTTTCCCGTATCTCACGCATCCAGGCGCATGGATCCCGATTCGCTCCGCCCGTCCGCGCCTCGCCGGCGGATCGCGCCGTACCTGTGGATTGTGGCCGCGGCCGTCGCGCTGGCGGGGATGCTGGTGCAGGCGGGGCAGAGCGGCCCGTTCGATCCGGCCGGCCGCGAGCGGATGGCGAACTATCCCGGCGACCTGCGGACGTTCCTGGTACGGGGCGCCGTGGAGCTGCTGGTGCTCGCGGGGGTGCTGCGCGTGTGGTCGTACCGCCACGCCCCCGGCCGCGCGGCGCTCGCCCTGGCGCTGTGCCTGCCGTGGGCCATGCTTAACAGCGTGATGTGCATGCACTGCGGGCCCATCGGCGGGGCGCATGCCGTCTGGCTGCTTCTCGTGGCAGGGGGCCTGTTCATCGCCGTGATCGTGTCCACCGTCGCCAGGGTCCGCAGCCGCCGGACCGCATCCCGAGCCGAGCCGATCGGATGAAAGCCAGCCGTCGCAAGCACCGCAAGGGGGACCGGGGACCGGACGCGCCCGGGGAACGCAGCGTCCGTCAGCCGGTCCGGCGCGGCCCCAAGCGGCACCCGGCCGAGGTGTGGGGCCCCATCGGCCTGGTGGCGTTCGGTGCCATGCTCCTGGCCAAGGTCGCGGCCACGCTGATGGAAGGCACGGCGTGGGACGACCTGGAGCGCGTGTCGCGCGATGGCGACCCGCTGGCGTACTGGATGTTCGTCGGGACCTACGGGGTGATGGGGTTGGGATTGGTGTGGTGGGGCGTGGACCAGTGGCGGCACAGCCGCTGAACGCTCGAACCGGTTCCCGGGGCGGGCCGCGGCACGCATTCCAGGGCGCCGCGGCCCTTCCGCATCCACCCCGTCTACGCGATTCCGCGCCGATCCGCACCGCTTTCCCATCCACCTTCCCGCATCCACCTCCCATGCACACCGAGCCGGCCGCGTACGACGACTTCGCGTGGATCTACGACCGCCACTGGGGCCGGGACACGCCGCGGGCGATGGGCACGCTGGACCGGCTGGTGCTGGACGGCCGGCCGGCGCCCGCGCGGGTGCTGGACCTGTGCTGCGGCACGGGCCAGCTGGACCAGGCGCTGCACGCCCGCGGATACGACGTCACGGGCGTGGACGGCTCGCCGGAGATGATCCGCCACGCGCGCCGCAACGCGCCCGGGTGCACGTTCATCGTCGCCGACGCGCGCGACTTCGCGGTGGACGGGGCGCACGACCTGGCGTTGTGCCTGTACGACAGCCTGAACCACCTGCTGGAGGACGACGACCTGCGCCGGGCATTCGGCGCGGTGCGTGCGGCGCTGCGGCCGGGGGCGCCCTTTCTCTTCGACCTGAACATGGCGGATGGATTTCGCGAGCGGTGGCGCGGCTCGTACGGCGTGGTGGAAGACGAGTACGCGTGCATCGTCCGCTCCCGCTACGACGAGGCCGCCGCGCGGGGGGAGATCCGCGCCACGATGTTCCGCCACGGCGACGGGTGGACGCGCTCGGACGTCGTCCTTCGCCAGCGCTGCCATTCCCTGGACGAGGTCACGGGCGCGCTGGCGGATGCGGGTTTCGGGGAGATCCGCATCTTCGACGCGCCGGCGGACCTTGGGCTGGCGAAACAGGTGGGGCGCAGCTACTTCCTCGCGTTCGCCTGACCCCGTCCTCCCTTCTCCACCAGGGGAAATCCACCGCCGCATGACGCCCCGCGAGATCGCGAAACGCCTTTTGCCGCCCCTCCTGCTCGACGCCGCCCGCGCCGCGCGCCGCGCGCTGCACCCGGATGCGCCGGCGGGGGACGCGACGTGGCGGGACGTCCGCGCGGGCGTGCTGGCGGGCCACGCGCTGCGGCTTCCCGCGCCGCGCGAGGCGTGGGTGCACGCCATGCTCGGCGGCGCGTACGAGCCCGTGTTCGCGGCCGCCGTGACGGCGACGGTGCGGCCGGGGGACGTGTGCTACGACCTGGGCGCCCACATCGGCTACTACAGCCTCGTGATGGCCCTGCGCGCGGGCCCGGGCGGCGCCGTGCACGCGTTCGAGCCGTACGCGCCCAACGCCGCGCGCCTTCGCGAGCACGCCGCGCGCAACGCGGATCCGTCCGCCCGCGCGCCCATCCACGTGCACGCCTGCGCCCTCGCCGACGCCACGGGCGAGGGCGCGCTGGTGGGCGCGGGGGACGGGGACGCGGTATCCACCCTGTCGCACCTGGACGGCGCGCGCGGCGTGCTGGACCCCGCGTGGCGTGCCCGCTTCGGCGCGTTTCCGCGGCAGGCGGTGCCCGTGTGGCGGCTGGACGACTGGCGGGCGCACACGGGCGCCGCCGCGCCGGACCTGCTCAAGATCGACGTGGAGGGGAGCGAGCTGGCGGTGCTGCACGGGGCCCGCGGCACGCTCGCCGCCGCGCGCCCCGTCGTTCTCGCCGAGCTGCACAACGCGGGGCTGGCGGCGGAGTGCGGCGCCTACCTGGGGGGATTGGGGTATACGGTCGAGGTGGTTGCCTGCGAAACGGGCGGCGACTGCATCGTCCGCGCGACGCACACGCGCTGACGTCCCGTCCGCCGTGGAACCGCGTCGGGCCGGCCGCGGGCCTTGCGCCTGCCGTTGCCCGGGCGGGACCGATCGAGAAACCCGACCGTTCGTTCGGAGATGAGCTACCGACTGCCGCGCGACTTCGCCTCGCAGCACCGCGAGTCGAACGTCGAGGCGCTGAACTACGAGCTGCTGCAGGAATCCGCCGCCACGCTGGGCCGCCTGGGCCGCCGGCTGGAGCACGCGCTGGAAGCGCTGGCCGCGCACGATGCGGCGAGCGGGGCGGGGGACCGCGACGCGCTGGTGGCCTCCGCCGGCGAGGCGCTGTGGTACTACGTGGTGCAGCGCGAGGTGATGGGGCTGCGGGAGACGGAGGCCGTGCTGCGCCAGCTGGCCGTGCCGCGGGAGGTGCGCCTGCGGATGGGGATGGCCCCGCGCCGCACGAACGCCCCTGACCGGCTCCCCTCCGCCGCCGCCGATGGAATCTCCCGTGACGGTGGAGGCGGCGGACCCGGACGCGCCCGAGTCCCGGACGCTGATGGCCGAACTGTCCGACGCGCTGGAGCGGATGACGGGGCGCAGCGGCGTGTCCGGCTTTCGCGCGGCGGACGTGCAGGTGCCGCGCGCCGTTTTCGTGGTGGCGCGCGACGCCGCGGGGACGGCGGTGGGATGCGGGGCGCTGCGTCCCCTGCAGGACGGCGTGGCCGAGGTGAAGCGGATGTACGCGCGGCCGGGAACGCGCGGCGTGGGCAGCGCCGTGCTGCGCTCCCTGGAATCCGCCGCGCGCGGGTGGGGCTACGCCGCCATCTGGCTGGAGACCGGGGACGTGAACGCGCGCGGCATCGCCTTCTACGCACGGCACGGGTACGTCCGCATCCCCAACTTCGGGCGGTACGCCGGGCGCACGGACGCCGTCTGCCTGGGCAAGGCGCTCGCGGCGGATGCGGTCCTTCCCGCCGCGCCGCCGTCCGTCCCGGGCTAGTGCTAGTTGCCGCGCCGGGTGCTGATGAGGATCACCCCGTTGGCCGCCTGCGAGCCGTAGATGGCGGCGGACGCGGCGTCCTTCAGCACCACGATGCTGGTGACGTCCGACGGGTTGATGCCGCTGAGCGCATGCCCCGGGATGGCCGCGTGCAGCGGCGTTCCGTCCAGCACGTACAGCGGCTCTCCGCTGCCCAGGAGCGTGGAGTTGCCCCGGATGCGCACGCTGTATCCGCCGTTGGCCGACCGCAGCACCTGCACGCCCGAGACGCGTCCCTGGATCAGCTCCTCCACCCGCCCCACGCGCACCTCGCCGGGCCGGTTGGTCTCCACCCGCGTGACGGCGCTGGTGAGGTTGCGCGCGTTCAGGGTGCCGTAGCCCATCTCCACCCGCTCCGCCTCCGGGGCGGGCGCGTGCACCTGCGGGTTGCCGGCGCACGCGGCGGCCAGCAGCGTGGCGAGCCCAGCGAGGAGAAGGGCGGGGCGGGGGAGCGAGATCCCTGTGGATGCCATGGATTCCATCCCGGAAAGGACGTTGCCGCCGGCGGCCGGCCGCGCGGGGTGCGGGCCGGTGGCGGACGGGTGGCGAGGGGTGCTCCGCGGGCGGCGGCTGCGTACAGCCGGGCAGGCCGAAGCTCCGCCCATTCTTCGCTGCATTCCCGGGGCCACTCGCACGTTTCCACCGTCCGCGCCGCGATCGGCTGGACATCGGGGCCGATTCTCCGGTACACACGATCCCGCGCCTCGCCGCCGGCGGCCGAAACCCGGCGGGGCCGTCATCCGTTTCAATCTGCCGAGTGCGATCCGCGCACGTCACATCCAACGAGAGCATGCACGGATGGAAAAGGAACTGCTTTACATCGGCAGCAACGGCCACGTGGCGGCGGTGGACCCCGCGACGGGCGAGGAAGCGTGGCGGACGGGGCTGGGCGGGGGCGGCATGTTCTCGTCCACGGGCACGCAGGACGTGACGGTGATCCAGCACGAGAACCGCGTGTTCGCCGGGTGCTACGGCCACCTCTTCTGCCTGGACGCGGCCACGGGCCGGATCATCTGGCCGAACGGTCTCAAGGGGATGGGCTACAACGACATCACGCTCTCCATCGGCGGCAAGTCCATCCAGTACGTCTCCTCCCACAGCCATTCCACCACGCACACCTGACACGGATGCCGGCAGCCGTGGACCCACGCCGCGGCTGCCGGCATCCGGCTGGTTCGTCCGCTCGCCCGCGCGGGGTGCAGCGCGGCGGACGCCCGGCGCGTATCATCCCCCGTTCCATTGTCGTCAAATTTCCCCGGTTGGATTCCCATGGTCTTGCCGCCCTGCCCCCTCTGCCGCGCGGACCGCGTGCAGCCGTTCGCCGAGCTGCCCACCGGCCGCTACGGGCGCTGCGACGTGTGCCGGCTCGTGTCGCTGGCGCCGGAGCACCGTCCGTCCGCGGAGGCGGAGCGCGCGCACTACGGCACGCACGAGAACGACCCGTCCGATCCCGGCTACCGCGCGTTCCTGGCCCGCGTGGCGGACCCGCTGGCGGAGCGGCTCGCGCCCGGCGCGGGGGGATTGGACTACGGCTCCGGTCCCGGCCCCGCGCTGTCTGGGATGATGGAGGAGCGCGGCTTCCGGGTGCGCATCTACGACCCGTTCTTCGCGCCGGACGCCGATGCGCTGCGGCGCACGTACGACTTCGTCACCTGCACGGAGACGGCGGAGCACTTTCACCATCCCGCGAAGGAGTTCGCGCGGCTGGACGGGCTGCTGCGCCCCGGCGGCTGGCTGGCCGTGATGACGGAGCTGCTGGACGATGCGCGCGACTTCGCCACGTGGCGCTACGCCCGCGACCCCACGCACGTCAGCTTCTACCACGCGGATACGATGCGGTGGATCGCGGAGGCGCACGGCTGGCGGATGGAGCAGCCCGCGCGGAACGTCGTGCTCTTTCACAACGCTGCTGTCTGATCGGAGCCGTTCACGCCACCGATGCAGTGTCCACCGATTGTCTTGGATCGTAACTCCGTCTTCTTTATTCTATGTGTTGAGCCGGCATCATTCAGACGGGAGAGCAATCATGAGGCACGGGGACGAGTTGGAGGTAGTAGGGGAAGGGATCCGCATCTATCAGAAATCGGTAGAACCGCTCGGAATCGTCGACAAGTCTCGTTGCTGGGGTCGTTGGGTGAGGGGACAGCGATCCAATGCCTCAGAAGAGCGTTTTCCACACCTCGTCATTTCTCCCATAAATCCCGCGTTCTGGGCGTCGGTGTTTCATCTGGAGATGAAGCTGTTGGATGAGGCGGGCGCGTTGCAGGCTGCAACGGGCGTTCTGAGCGACCTTGGAGTCAACATCCTCTTCTCCGACGGCGCCCACTCCGGCTATCGCCAAGCAACCTATTCCGCCATCTGCGAGGTTCCGCGCATCCGGCAGCAGATCTCCAAGATTCTCTCCGCATCTGAGTTTCCTCCATCGCAACTTTTCCCCGACAGCCAATCCGTCCTCTCGTCGTCTGGGGAGGATCTCCGTGAAAGGCAGTTCCAGGAGATCGGGGCGCTTCTCCTGCTGGTTTTGGCGGGCCTGCAGGCCCGGATCCGTATTCGCGAGAATGAGATGTTCGAGCGTTTCCTCCGCAAGGAGGCAGGGGCACCCAGCCCCTTTCTACACTCGCGGGCGGTTGAAACGGGACCGCAGCCATGGTACATCCCGGAAGCGGCTGTCGCAGAAATCTCCCGGTCCATCAGCCTAGGAGAGACCGTTCCGATCTTCTCCCCTCCGGATACCCTGCCCCCCGAGCTCGCGTCCACGTTTAAGGAGCTGAGGGGAGTACTGTTCACGCGCCATCACACGCAGATGGGCGACGGCCAGTTGTTGACGCAGGAAGCCGTCGAAGCGCGGGCGCACCATAGCCTAGCCGAGTTCACACGGTACTACCTGCACACGCTGTGGCGCAGCCACTGGGTAGAGCCGGTGTCTATGCGTGCGCTACTGACGCTGGCGTATCAGCGCGTCTGGTCGGGCGATAAAGCAATCGAGTTCCGTTACGAAGCCTCGGAGAACCTGCTGCGGTTTGACGGCGAGAGTTCCAAACGGGCTTTCTTCGACGTAGTTGGACGGGGCCAACGCAGTAGCGCGTTCCCACATCTGGGGATCGCATCCTTCCACAAGCACGATCGCTTCATCCGATTGCGCGTGCTAGAGCAGAACCTCGCGGACCGGTTGGTGACAACTACGGTCACCTACAAGACGCTCCACACCGACAGGACCGTTCCCCAGCCAATCACCAAGGGGTTACTGCACAGCATCTCCAGCGCGCTTTCTGCCAGCCGCATCAACCTGCTGCGCGTGAGCAGCCAAGCAGCGGAGTTCGATCCACAGATCGAGCATGGCACGATTCGCATGATTGGCATCCTCCCTGAGCTACCGGAGGACCCGGTGGACCGCAAGGCTGCATTCGATCGAACGCTGGAGAGCGCCAACACTGTGCTCGCCAGCAGCCTGCGAGAGTTCGAGAGCACGGTCCCGCATCCGGGGTGCGAAGCGGAGGTAAGCGTGAGACCTTTTGCCCGGCGAAAGCTGTTCCTTTCCATGCCCGAGGATGCGAACCGCCGTGAAGAGATCATTCAGCAAGTCCAGCTTGTGGCTGCCGATGAGGGTTTCAGCGTTATCCAGGCGCGGACGGACACCGGCGATGTCACCCAAAACGTCGTTGCGCTGGTTCGTTCGTCCGATGCCATGCTCCAGGTATTCGTGGGCCCCGATGGGCCCTACAAAGACTCATCCGGAAACCGGACTTCCAATGGCTCTGGACGGAGTACGGATTCGCCGTGATGGCGGATCTCCCGGTCCTCCGGCTCGCGGATGATACCCTGCCGCCCTTGCGGAGCATGGAACCGGCAGTGCACAAGGATCGTCCAATCATCGGCTTCTCCACAAGCCGCGATCTCTCAAAGACTCTCGGTCCAGCGGTTCGTCGCTTCCTGCGGGAACTAACGGCTGTGCCGCACCACTAGGAAGAGACGCGGTGGCGCGGTGTTGAGGG
>DASQZE010000254.1:0-8064 GCA_035638875.1 Longimicrobium sp. | reverse complement strand
CCCATACGCACGAAGTCCGCCCGCGCGGCTGCACCGGCCCGTCGTCCGCACCCCGTTCGTCCGGGAGACGAGCCGCGGCCTCACCGGTGATGCACGGGGAGGCCGGGAGCCGCCGTTACGCCGCGGCGCCCTGCCCCGCCGTCTCCGGGAGCGCGAGGGCGCGGCCGATGGACTCGTACCGAAAGCCCAGCTCCGCCATGCGCGCCGGGTCCCACAGGTTGCGGCCGTCGAACACCAGCGGCTCGCGCAGGCTCTCGCGGATGCGGGCGAAGTCCGGGTTGCGGTACGAATGCCACTCCGTGAGCACCAGCAGCGCGTCGGCACCCTCCAGGCAGTCGTAGTTGTGCTCGCACAGGACGACCCGCCCCTCCGCCAGCAGGTCCGCGAAGTAGCGCTCCGCCTCGTGCCGCGCCTCGGGGTCGTGGGCGCGCACCTTTGCCCCGGCCGCGACGAGCCCGCGGACCACCTCCAGCGACGGCGCCTCGCGCATGTCGTCCGTCTCGGGCTTGAAGGAAAGGCCCCACACGGCAAAGGTGCGCCCCGCCAGGTCCTCGCCGTAGTGCCCGGCCACGCGCGCCAGCAGCACCTGCTTCTGCACGGCGTTCACCTTCTCCACCCCTTCCAGGATGGCCGGGTCCACGCCCGTCTCGCGCAGGGTGTGCACCAGCGCCTTGACGTCCTTGGGAAAGCAGCTGCCGCCGTACCCGATGCCCGCGTACAGGAACGACGGCCCGATGCGCTCGTCCGTGCCGATGCCCTGCCGCACCTGCCCCACGTCGGCGCCCACGGCCTCGCACAGGTGCGCGATGGTGTTCATGAACGAGATGCGCGTGGCCAGCATGGCGTTGGCCGCGTACTTGGTGATCTCGGCCGAGGCGATGTCCATGAACAGGATGGGGTTGCCCTGCCGCACGAACGGGCCGTACACCTCTGCCAGGCGCGCCCGTGCGTGCTCGCTCTCCACGCCCACCACCACGCGGTCGGGCTTCATGAAGTCCTGCACGGCCGCCCCCTCCTTGAGGAACTCGGGGTTGGAGCAGACGTGAAACGGCCGGCTGGTGTGGCGGCGGAGGGCGTCGCGCACCTTGTTGGCCGTGCCCACGGGCACCGTGCTCTTGGTGATGACGATCTTCTCCGGCCCGTCGGCGGGCATGTTGCGGCCCACGGTCTCGGCCACGGCCAGCACGTGCTGCAGGTCCGCCGAGCCGTCCTCGCCCGGGGGCGTGCCCACGGCGATGAAGATGACCTCGGCGTCGCGGGTGGCGGCGGCCACGTCGGTGGTAAAGGACAGGCGCCCCTCGCGCAGGTTGCGCTCCACCATGGGCTCCAGCCCGGGCTCGTAGATGGGGATCTCGCCGGCGTTCAGGCGGCCGATCTTGCCCGCGTCGATGTCGGCGCACACCACGTCGTTGCCCGTCTCGGCCAGGCACGCGCCGGCCACGAGGCCCACGTACCCGGTGCCCACGACTGCGATCTTCATACTGCGTTCAACCCCTGCGAGTTCGGTTCGCCGGGCCCGCGTAATCCTGCCCGGAAGGGGCGGCAACATAGACGGGCGGACGCCCCTCCGCAACACGTGCGGCGGGCGGGGCGGGCGTCGCCGCCCGGTCCGAAATGGCGGGGGCGCGGACGGATTTCGTCCGCGCCCCGCGCCTCGTATCCGTGACCTTCCACGCGGCGCGCGGCCGCGAAACGGGCTCGCGGCCGCCGGCGGGGAGGCGGTTCGCGGGCCACGGAATGCAAGGAGGGCGCGGACAAACGCTCGTCCGCGCCCTCGCTCGTCCTCCCGGAAAACGCCGTCAATACGCGGCGATGCCCGTGATGTCCTGGCCCAGGATCAGGCCGTGCACGTCGTGCGTGCCCTCGTACGTGTAGACGGACTCCAGGTTGGCCATGTGCCGCATGGACTGGTACTCGATGAGGATGCCGTTGCCGCCCAGCAGACGGCGCGCCTCGCGGGCGACCTCGGTGGCCATGTTCACGTTGTTGCGCTTGGCCAGCGACACCTGCTCCGGCCGCATGGTCCCCTGCTCCTTGAGGTTGCCCAGGCGCCACGCGATCAGCTGCGCCTTGGTGATCTCGGTGAGCATCTCCGCCAGGCGCACCTGCTGGATCTGCGTGCCGCCCAGCGGACGGCCGAACATCTCGCGGTTGGTGGCATACTTCACCGCCTCGTCGTAGCACGCCATGGCCGCGCCGATGGCGCCCCAGGAGATGCCGTAGCGCGCCTGCGTCAGGCACATGAGCGGGCTCTTGAGGCCGCCGGACTTGGGCAGCAGCGCGCTGTCCGGCACGCGCACGTCCTGCAGCACCAGCTCCGACGTGTCCGAGGCCAGCAGCGACAGCTTGCCCTTCTGGTCCTTGGCGCTGAACCCCGGCGTGTCCGTGGGGACGATGAAGCCGCGGATGGATTTGGTGTCGTTGAGCTCGCCCGTCTTGGCCCAGATGATGGCGATGTTGGCCGTGGAGCCGTTGGTGATCCACATCTTGGCGCCGTTGAGCACCCAGCCGTCGTCCGTCTTTTGCGCGCGGGTGATCATCCCGCCGGGGTTGCTGCCGAAGTCCGGCTCCGTGAGCCCGAAGCAGCCGATCACCTCGCCGGCGGCCATGCGCGGCAGGTACTCGTGCTTCTGCTCCTCGCTGCCGAAGGCGTAGATCGGATACATGCACAGCGCGCCCTGCACGCTGGCGAACGAGCGGATGCCGCTGTCGCCGCGCTCCAGCTCCTGCATGATGAGGCCGTACGACACGTTGTCCAGCCCCGCGCAGCCGTACTCCTCGGGAAGGTTGGCGCCGAACACGCCCAGCTCCGCCATCCCGGGAATGAGCTGCTTGGGGAGGTAGCGGTTGATGTAGGCGTCGTTGATGACGGGCATGAGCTCGTCGTCCACCCACTGCCGCACCGTATCGCGGATCATCCGCTGCTCTTCGGTGAGCAGCGAGTCTATGTCGTAGTAGTCTACGCCCTGGAACCTGGCCATCGTCGGGCTCTCTCGGTTGTCTGGATGCAGCTCGCTCGTCGGACGGAAGCCGCGGAAGATAGGCACGCCGCCCTGCCCCGGCAACCGCCGGTGGGGAGCCGGGATACGCTGTATCGGGTGCGCCGGCTCATGCGGCGCTATCTCCCTGCACCTGTGTACGATACGCACGCCCCCCGCGGATGCATGCGGCCGCACGGGCCGGGCTCCACGACCATGATCTCCGGCGACCGGACATGATCCGAGGTACCGGGATCGAACCCATCCAGCTACAAAGATGCCCTCACGCGGGGGTCGCGGAGAAAAGTGGAGGGAAAGCGAAGAGCCCTCCCCGGACGTGCCGGAGAGGGCTCCATTGGTGCTAGCGGGTGGCGCTCAGGAACGCGGCGCCGAGCGCTTGGTGCGGTCCACGGGGGCGCGGCGCGACGCGCGCGACGCGGACGCCGGGGCGACCTTGGTGCGGCCGCCCAGCAGGGCGTGCTGCTTGGCCTGCCGCACCGCCGCGGCGGGAAGGGCACGCACCTGGCCGGGAGCGGCCGCGGCGGCGCGGGGCTGCGGGCCCGTGCGGACCTGCTCCTGCGCAGCGGCGGAACCCGCGACGGCCAGGGTGAGAAGCAGGGTCAGAAAGATCGTGCGCATGCTCATGCTCCGTTTCAGGTACGCGTAACGGTCAGGGTGTAGGAACCCGTCGTGGCCGGCAGTGCCGTGGACGCGTCCAGGAAGAATGCGCTCAGCGCCGTGGCGGTGTAGGTGATCACCGCATCGTTGCCGCCCGCGCCGTCGTCGTTCTGCGCCACGGCGGCGCCCTGTGCGTTGTACAGCACCAGGAACGCGTCCAGCGTCGTGGACCGCATGGTCACGGTCAGCGTCTGGCCCGCATTCAGCACCACCAGGTACTCGTCCGTGTAGTGGTTGTCGAAGACGCAGTCCGTGCTCTGCACCTGGCCGTTGATGACCACCCCGGGCACCACCCAGAACTCGCCGCAGTTGTTGTTGCCCGCGACCCCGGCGGACGACAGCTGGTACGAACCGGTTTCGCCCGGTTCATAGCTGCTGGCGCCCACGAAGTAGGTGCCCGCGGGGGCAAAGACCCGGATCAGCGAGTTGGTGTTGCCCTGCGCCACGTCGTCGCTGATCGCGACGAGGTTGCCGTTCGCGTCGGCCATCTCCAGAAACGCGTCGAACGCCGTGGAGCTCAGCGAGAACGACACGGCCTGCGCCGTGGGCAGGCTGGTGCCGTAGAAGTCGATGTACTCGCCCGACTGCAGCCGGCAGTCCGTCGCGGAAAGCGACCCCGACACGCTGCTGAACAGCGTGTACACGGCCGCCGTGGAGCACGGGTTGGCCGCCGCGGTGGCCGTGGCGCTGAAGGTGACGGGCGCGAGCCCGGCCACCGTCGCCGAAACCGTGTTCGTCCCCGCCGCGCCCAGCGTCCAGCTCCCCGCGGACGCCGTGCCCGCCGCGCCCGTGACGACGCTGGTCTGGCCCAGCGTACCGCCGCCGGCCGTCACCGCGAAGGTCACCGTCACCCCCGCGAGCGGCTGTCCCCCGGCGCTGTTCACGCGCACGGTGGGCGCCTGCGCCACGGCCACGCCCGCCGTACCCGTCTGCGTGGTGGACGACACGGCCACGATGGAGGCGGCGGCCGGCGCCTGCGCGGTGGCGTTGAACACCACGGTCGTAAGCCCCGCCACCGACGCCGTGACGGTGTTGGCGCCGGTGGCGCCCAGCGTCCAGCTGTTGGCCGAGGCCACGCCGGTGGCACCCGTCACCGCGGTGCTGCTGCCCACCGTGCCTCCGCCCGCCGTCACGGCGAAGGTTACCGTCACGCCGGCCAGCGGTTGCCCCGTCTGGTCGTTCACGCGCACGGTGGGCGCCGCGGCGACCGCGGTGCCGGCCTGCCCCGTCTGCGTGGTGGCCGTGGTGGCCGTTACCGTGGTGGCCACGCGGGCCTGGGACGTGGCGCTGAACTGCACGGCGGGCAGCGAGCCCGCCGTGGCCGTCACCGTCTGGGTGCCGGCCACGGGCCCCAGCGTCCACGTGCCCGCCGAGGCGTTCCCCGCGGCGTCGGTCGTCACGGAGGGCGTCGCCACGCCGCCGCCGCCGGCCGCCACGAAGGTGACGGCCACGCCGGGCATGGGATCGCCGTCCTGGTCTACCACGCGGACGGCGGGGGCGGACGCCACGGCCGTACCGGCGATGGCGCTCTGGGTCGTGGGGGAGGTGGCGGAGATTCCCGTTGCCACGGGTGTCTCGGTTCCGCCGTCGCCCTTGCAGGCGGCGACGAACGCGGCGAGCGCGATGACGCGCCAGCCCTTTCCTGCAGCTTTCATGGGGGACTTGCGAGTGCGGGGACGAACAGATGCCTTCCGCCGATCCTGGAGGTGGGAAAGAGGTGGGCGGAGGGAGGGTAAGACGCAGGATGCAACGCACGAGGGGCCGACAGGTTGCACGACACCCGGTATCTCCGGCGTTACAGCAACGTAGCAGCGAGCGATCGACGGGACAAGGCCGCTCGTTTCGTGATATTCGCATCAGCCCTGCGCCACCGCGTGCAACGACCGCGAAAGGATCGAAGTGCAAACGCCTGATGCCACGTCCGCAGGTCATCATGCACGCGGAGTCTTTACTGCGGTCTCACGCGGAGGGCGCGGTGGATGCGGAGAACTGCAGAGACGACAACGGATTGGAATCACACAGAGGGAACGGAGGGAACGGAGGCAACGGAGGAACTTCCGTCGTCCTCTGTTACCCCTGTTCCTCTGTGTGCGATTGCTGTTGCTGTGTCATCGGTTCTCCGCGTTCCCTGCGGGAGGCCAGCTTTGATGCTGGATTGCGCGCCGAACCCGAGAACCTGGCGTGAAGATGCGAAGGGGCCCTCTCCGGACATGCCGAAGAGGGCCCGTTCCGTGCGGATCCACTAACGCACTCCCGCACTCACGCACTTTTCGTCATTCGATCGTATGCGAGCCGTCGCGTTCGCTCTCGGGGGCGCCGGGGCGCGTCCTGCGGCGGTCCACCAGCGTCCACCAGAGCAGCAGCAGTCCGATCACGGTCCAAACCAGGCCCACGGCGGTCACGCCGCCGGGGAGCGATCCCAGGCCGTAGCCCAACGCCATCCCGCCCGCGATGGCGCCGATGATGTTGACCCACGGCGAAAGCAGCCAGTCGCGCATCAGCCTTTCCCGTCTCCCGTCGCGCGGCCGCGCAGCAGGTCGAACAGCACCCGGCGGGCCACCTTGTACGCCACGAACGTGAGCACCCCGCCCAGCGCCATCCAGAACGCCATCAGGGGCGACTCCAGCAGGCCGCTCCACCACAGCAGCCACAGGAACCCCGCCGCCACCACCGCCGCGGGCAGGTACGCCTGACGGGTAGACTGGTGGATGAGGTGCTTGCGGCACGCCTCGCACCACCCCGCGTCGTCCGCCTTCTGCCCGCGGATGGCGCCGCCGCACTTGCGGCAGTCAAAGGGCGGATGCGCGTCCACGGCGGCGGCGGGCGCGGACATCAGAGGCGGCGGATCAGGGCGTCCGCGAACGTATCCGTGGTCCCCGTGCCGCCCAGGTCCGGGGTCAGCGTGTCGCCCTCGCGCAGGGCACCCTCCAGCGCCTGGGTAATGCGCGCCGCCTCGTCGCGCATGTCCAGGTGCTGCAGCATCATGATGGCCGCCATCAGCAGCGCCGCCGGGTTGGCGATCCCCTTGCCCGCGATGTCCGGCGCCGAGCCGTGCACCGCCTCGAAGATCGCCGCGTCCTTGCCGATGTTGCCCCCCGGCGCCAGCCCCAACCCGCCGACGAGACCCGCGATCTCGTCCGACAGGATGTCGCCGAACATGTTCTCGCAGACGATCATGTCGAACTTGGACGGGTCCATCACCAGCATCATGGCCGTGGCGTCGATGATGCGGTCCTCGAACTCCACCCGCCCCTCGAACTCCTTGGCCATCTCCCTGCCCACGTCCAGGAAGAGCCCCTGCGTGTACTTGAGGATGTTGGCCTTGTGCGCCAGCGTGAGCTTTTTGCGCCCGTGCTTTACGGCGTACTCGAAGGCGTAGCGAAGGATGCGCTCCACCCCGAAGCGCGTCACCAGCATCACAGACTCCGCCGCCGCGCGCGGGTCGCCGCTGATGCCGATGTAGTGCTCCACGCCGCTGTACAGCCCCTCCGTGTTCTCGCGGATGAGCACGATGTCCACGTCGTCGTAGCGCCCGCCGGGAACGATGCTCCTGGCGGGGCGCACGTTGGCGTACAGGTCGAACTCCTTGCGGAGTGCGACGTTGATGGAGCGGAACCCCACGCCCGACGGGGTGGTGAGCGGCCCCTTGAGCGCCACGCGCGTGGTGCGGATGGCGTCGATGGTCTCCTGCGGCAGCGGCGAGTTGTGCTTCTCGATGGCGCTCACGCCGGCGTCGCGGCGGTCCCAGGTGATGTCGGCGCCGGTGGCTTCCACCACCCGCACCACGGCCTGCGTGATGTCCGGCCCGATCCCGTCTCCGGGGATCAGCGTAACGGTATGCGGCATATGCTCTTTCCGGATCTATTCGAGATTCATGGCGGGCGCCGTCCCCTGCCCCGCGTTCCCCCAGCCGGCATCCAACGGAGCGGCGGAGACCGTTCGTCCCCGTCTACGCCCCGTCCCACGCCCCCGCGCATCCGTGCAAGACGGATGCGAGCGCCCCCGCACATGGCCGGGGCGCTCGCGGGGACAAGCTAGGACGCGCCGCCGCCCAGCGCGAGTCCGCCGCGCCAGCAGCGCCGCGGCGGCGAAAGCGGGAACGTCGTGAAGGCCCGGCAGCGGAGGGGCCGCCGCTCCATCCGCATGCGACGGCCCATCCCGCTGCACCTGTCGTCTTCAGACAGTCTGGTCGCAGCGGCAGTTCGTGAAAAGGCAGCCCGTGACGTTGATGAACGAGGGCGCCAACCGCATGTGATCCGCCGGAGCGGGCGAGGGTTCCGGGGAGAACGACTGCACGAACAACGTGTCGAGTTCAAGCTTGCGCTTCATGATCCGCATCTCCTAATACCCCCTGTGAACCGACGGATGGAAAGCCACCGCCCGGCCGGTGGGACGGGCTTCCAGTGAG
>DASQZE010000253.1:0-13689 GCA_035638875.1 Longimicrobium sp. | reverse complement strand
CAGCGCGATGACGGAGGCCGCGTCCAGCACCGGCCGAATGCGCGCGATGGGATCGCCCGCGCCCGCCGACTGCAGGATGACGTTGCGCTCCTCGTCCGCGTCCGGGTAGCCGATGGAAAGCCGCATCATGAAGCGGTCGAGCTGGCTCTCCGGCAGCGGATACGTGCCGTGCTGCTCCAGCGGGTTCTGCGTGGCCATCACCAGGAACGGGCGCGGCAGGTCGTAGCTGCGCTCGTCGATGGTCACGCGGCCCTCCTGCATGGCCTCCAGCAGGCCGCTCTGCGTGCGGGGCGGCGCGCGGTTGATCTCGTCGCCCAGCACCACGTGGGTAAAGATGGGCCCCGGGCGCGTCTCGAACTCGTGCGTGCGCGGGTTGTACACGCTCACGCCCAGCACGTCCGACGGCAGCAGGTCGCTGGTGAACTGGATGCGGCGGAACTCCAGGCCCAGCGCGGCCGTGAGGGCGCGGGCCAGGGTGGTCTTGCCGGTGCCGGGGATGTCCTCGAAGAGCAGGTGCCCGCGCGCCAGCAGCGCCGCCAGCGACAGGCGCACCGTCTCGTGCTTGCCGCGGAAAACGGTCTCCACCTGGGCGACCAGGTCGTCCAGGATGCGCAGGTCGATCTCGGGTACGGACGCGGGTACGGCGTTCAGCATGGACGCGTCGTCGGGTGGGGATTGGGGCCGGATGGATGGTTGAAGCAACCCTGTACACCGAGCTCGCGGGAACGGTCGTTTGCGGGGCGGGCACAGTCACGGCAGAGCGAATGAATTCGCCGCAACGACGACACGAAGTCCACCTGCGTGGACTGCGAGCCCGTGATGGGTCGAGTGCCGGGCGCGCATTCGATTTCCTGAGGGAGCGCACGCCGACACCGTGCCCGTGCACCCCACTCCGCGCGCGACCGAAGGATCTCCTCGCCCGTGCATGAACGTCGTCGTCCGGCCGGGCTTTTCCCTCCGGATCGGTTGAAGCCCTGTTCGTGTCGCGCCTCGGCGCGAGACAGGGCTTATGGCTGTCCCAGCGGCGGATTTATCCGCTCAGGACGTACCCGGCGGAAACGCGTGCAGTTCTCCCCTCTCCACGAGGAACGAGGGGGGAGGGGGCCGGGGGGTGGGGGCCCTCACACCCCGCCCGGCCGCACCCGCCGCTCCGCCATCGCGAGCACCGCATCCACCACCAGCGCCAGCAGGGCCGCGGGGATGGCGCCGGAGAGGATCATCCGCGTGTCGCTCAGCGCCAGCCCGGCCACGATGGGGTCGCCCAGCCCGCCCGCGCCGATGAACGCCGCCAGCGTCGCCGTGCCCACGGCGATCACGGCAGACGTCCGCACGCCGGCCATGATGGCGGGCGCGGCCAGGGGCAGGCGCACGTGCCGCAGCACCTGCCCGGGGCTCATCCCCAGCGCCTGCGCGGCCTCCGTGGCCTGCGGGCTGGCATCGCGCACGCCCGTGTACGTGTTCCGGACGATGGGATACAGCGAGTACAGGAACAGCGCCACGAGCGCCGGCGCCGTCCCGATGCCCAGCAGCGGGATCATGAACGCCAGCAGCGCGATGCCGGGAATCGTCTGCAGCACGCCGACGGCGCGGACGGTCCCCTCCGCCGCGCCGGCCCGCGCCCGCCCCAGCATCACGCCCAGCGGCACGGCGACGGCCGCCGCCGCAGCGAGCGACACCGCCACGAGCAGCAGGTGCCGCCCCGTGAGCCGCAGGAGCGTCATCCGCCGCTCCCACAGGTACGCGCCCAGCCCCTGGGCCCGCGCCGCCGGCCGCGCATCCGCCCGCGCCGCCGCGCCCACGAGCCCCAGCGTCCGCAGCGCATCCGCCGCCACGCGCGCCACCGGCTCGCCATCTACCTCCAGGCGCCGGTTGAGCGCGCGCATGGCCGCCACGTCCAGCCGCCCGCTCAGGCGCGTGAGCTCCGCCACCGCGTCCGGCCGGTCGCGCTGCAGGCGGGCGCTCACGAGCGCGGCCGCCTCGTACGGCGGAAAGAAGCCGCGGTCGTCCTCCAGCACCACCAGCGTGTAGCGGTCGATGAGCCCGTCCGTGGAGTAGCCGTCGATCACGTCCACGGAGCCCTGCGCAAGTGCTTGATACTTCACGGCCTGCACCAGCGGGCGGACGGAGCGCGGGCGCAGCGCGTACGCCGCCTGCAGCCCCGGCAGCCCGTCCTCGCGGCCGATGAAGTCCGGCGTGAAGCCCGCCCGCAGCCGCGGCGACGCCCGCGCCAGGTCACTGAGCGTGCGCAGCCCCTCGCGCTCAGCCGTCTCTTTGCGGACGGCGATGGCGTACGTGTTCTCGAACCCCAGCGGCGGCAGCCAGCGCACGCCCCACCGCGCCGCGAACTCGTGCGACACCCGGCCGAACACCGCCGCGGGATCCGGCTGCGGCGGCTCGCCCAGGATGGCGATAAGCCCCGTGCCCGTGTACTCGGGATACACGTCGATGGCCCCCGTCCGCAGCGCGCCGAACGCGATCTCCGTGGCGCCCAATCCCATCCGCCGGTCCACGGGAATGCCGCGTGCCTCCAGCAGCTGCGCGAACATCTCCGCCAGCAGGTAGCTCTCCCCAAACGGCTTCGAGGCGATGACCACGGGGCGATCCGCCGTCGTCCGCGCCGCCTGTGCCTGTGCCTGTGCCTGCGCCTCCGCCGACGGGCCGGATGCGAATGCGAAGACGAGCAGTGCCGCGATCCCCATCATCCGCCGCATCATCCGGCCCCCAGTCGCGAGCGCGCCACGAGTCCCGCCACGTACTCCGTCGCGGGCGCGCGGACGAGCGTTTCGGGGGATGCGACCTGCTCGATGCGGCCGCGTCGCAGCACGGCGATGCGGTCCGCGAGCAGCGCCGCCTCGTGCAGGTCGTGGGTGACGAGGACGGCCGTGATGCCCAGCCCCCGGCGCAGCGATCCGAACGCGTCCTGCAGGTCCGCGCGGGTGATGGCGTCCAGCGCGCCGAACGGCTCGTCCAGCAGCACGATGCCCGGCCGCGCCGCCAGCGCCCGTGCGATGGCCACCCGTTGCCGCTGCCCGCCCGAGAGCTCGCGCGGCCACCGTCCGCCGAACTCCGCCGCCTCCATCCCCACCCACGCCAGCGCCGCCGCGCCTTTAGCCTCCGCATCTGCATCGCCCCGCAGCCACGGCACGAGCGACGCGTTGCGCAGCACCGTCCAGTGCGGCAGCAGCCCGCCATCCTGCGCCACGTACCCAATGCGCCGCCGCATCTCCACCGCATCCGCCGAAGCCGCGTCCGCCCCCTCCACCGTGACGCGCCCGGCGTCGGGCTCCGTCATGCGGTTGAAGCAGCGCAGGAGCGTGGTCTTTCCCGATCCGCTCTCCCCCACCAGCGCCACGCACTCCCCCGCCGCCGCGTGCAGCGACACGCCGTCCAGCGCCGCGATGCCGCCATAGTGCTTCACCACGTCGTCCGCCGCGAGCACGGGATCGGCCGTGTTCGTGGGGGGAACCGCGTGTGTATCAGGCATTCGGGATCGCCATCACGGGTGGATGATGTTCATGGGTGGATGGATGCCGTGCACCGGGGCCGGGCCCGAGCGCCCCCACCCGGGCTCGTAAACCTCGCCCACCCTCCCCCAAATACCCCTGGGGGAGGGTTGATTGGCTGGCTGCCTGCACACCGGCGGATGATCGTGCTGGATCACTGACGGAAAACCGCCCGGCGGCGTGGCACTCTCTCGCCGACGGATAGTCCGCGCAGGCGGACTTCGCGAATTTCCAGCGGCGAATTCATTCGCTCCGGGCAAGGGCTCGCGTCGCTCACCGTCGCTCACCCGTTTCTGACTGCCCGTTTGCCCCGGCCACCACCGGAAAACCGCCTGGCGGCGTGGCACCGTACCCACCGACGGACCGTCCGCGCAGGCGGACATCGTGTGTTTGTTGCGGCGAATTCATTCGCTCTGCCGGCCGAGCGACGACTCGCCTCTCTCGACGTGCGGTCTCCCCCGAACGTAGTTCTCCCCCTCTCCCGGCGCAGTTTGCCGGGGGAGGAGGCCGGGGGGTGGGGGGACCCTGGCCCAAGATTTGACAAACCCTCCACACTCCGCGCGTGTTTCGTAACTCGACGGCCGGGTTGTAGCGTCCTGCGGCGCGTCTGCATAGACTTACACCGTGCCCTTTGGCGCGCGCCACTCCCCCCAATCGTACGGCGCCATGTCCGAGCCCCACGACGGTTCCCTTACGCCCGGCCAGGTCGCGGCGCTGCTGCAGGACGCCCGCGAGCGCACCCTGCTGCTCATCTCGCCCGTGCCGGAAGACGAGCTCATGAACCAGCACAACCGGCTCATGAGCCCGGTGGTGTGGGACATGGGCCACATCGCGCACTTCGAGGAGCTGTGGCTGGTGCGCAACCTGGAGGGGCCGGTGCAGTTCGGCGAGATGCCCGGCATCTTCAACCCGTTCGAGAACCCGCGCTCCGTCCGCGGCGAGCTGGCCCTGCCCCGCCTGGCCGACACGCTGGACCACATGGCCTGCGCCCGCCGCATGGTCCTGGACCGCGTCGTCGATGGCGACACCGGCGCGGCCGATCCGCAGCTGCTGCAGGGCGGCTACGTGTACCGCATGGTCGCGCAGCACGAGTACCAGCACAACGAGACCATCCTGCAGGCGCTGCAGCTCAAGGACGAAGGCACGCGATACCGTGCGCCGCGGGCCATCGTCCCGCCGGCCGGCAGACCGGTGGAGGCGGACGCGGACGGCATGGTGCGCTTTCCCGGCGGCACCGTGGACATCGGCACGGACGACCGCACGGCCGCGTACGACAACGAGCGCCCGCGCCACGCCGTGGAGCTGCAGCCCTTTCGCATCGGCGCGTGGGCCGTGACCAACGGCGAGTACGCGCGCTTCATCGCCGACGGCGGCTACGACGCGCGCCCGCTCTGGTCCGACGCGGGATGGAAGCACCGCCAGGAGGCGGGTCTCGTCGCGCCGCAGTACTGGGAGCAGCGCGACGGGCAGTGGTGGACGCGCTCCATGGACACGGAGATGCCGGTGGATCCGGACCGCCCTGTCTGCCACGTCTGCTGGTACGAGGCCGAGGCGTACTGCAACTGGGCCGGCGTCCGCCTGCCGACCGAGCACGAGTGGGAGGCCGCCGCGTCGTGGGACCCGGCCACGGGCACCAGGCGCGCGTACCCCTGGGGCGACGAGGCGCCGGGGCCGCTGGATGCCAATCTGGACCAGCTCGCCTTTGGCACGGCGCCCACGGGGGCGTACCGGCGCAACCTGTCGCCCATCGGCGCGTACGGGATGATCGGCGACGTGTGGGAGTGGACGGCGTCGGACTTTGCGCAGTGGCCGGGATACCAGACGTTTCCGTATCCCGAGTACAGCGAGCTCTTCTTCGGGCCGGACTACAAGGTGCTCAAGGGCGGATCGTGGGCCACGCGGCCGGGCGCCATCCGCAGCACCTTCCGCAACTGGGACTATCCCATCCGCCGGCAGATCTTCAGCGGCTTCCGGGTGGCGCGCGATGACTGATTCCATCCAGATCCTCGCCCCCATGGCGATCGGCTTCGACCCGGCGGACATCCGCGAGGTGGCGAAGGGATTGTCGCGGCCGGTGAAGGAGATCTCGCCCAAGTACTTCTACGACGAGCACGGCTCGCGGCTGTTCGAGCAGATCACCCAGCTCCCCGAGTACTACCTGTCGCGCACGGAGCGGGCGCTGCTGCAGCGGTGGATGCCGGAGTGGATCGGTGGACTGGCCCCGCGCGCGCTGGTGGAATTGGGCGCCGGCAGCGCGGAAAAGACGCGCATCGTGCTGGATGCCATCGCCGCGGCGGTCCCATCCGCCGTGTACGTGCCCGTGGACGTGAGCGCCGAGTTCCTGGACGAGACGGCGGAGCGCATCGGGGCCGCGTATCCCGCGATGGACGTGGTGCCGCTCGTGGCGGACATCACGGACGCGTTCGCGTTGCCGGACGGGCTGCCGCGGCCCACCGTGCACGCGTTCCTGGGGAGCACCATCGGCAACTTCGCCCCGGCGGACGCGGTGGCCCTGCTGCGGCGCGTCCGGGAGCGGATGGCGGACGGCGACCGCTTCTTGATGGGCGTGGACCAGCGCAAGGACCCGGCGATCGTGGAGGCCGCCTACAACGACGCGCAGGGGGTGACGGCGGAGTTCAACCGCAACATGCTGCGCGTGGTCAACGCCATGACGGGCGCGGACTTCGATGCGGATGCGTGGGAGCACCGCGCCTTTTACGACCGCGACGCGCACTGGATCGAGATGCACCTCGTCTCGTCCACCGACCAGGCGGTGACGCTCCCCGGCGCCGGCACCTTCCGCTTCGCCGCGGGGCAGTCGATCCGCACGGAAATCAGCGCCAAGCACGACCGTGCCAGCGTGGAGGCCATGTTCGCCGCCGCCGGCCTCGTGATGGAGCGGTGGGAGACGGATGCGGACGGGCTGTACGCGCTGGTCCTGGCCGCCCCGCGTTGACCATGCCGCCGCTTTCCTGCGCCGACCTGCTGCAGGATCTGCGCACCAACACCTTCGCCATCGGGCGCGCGGCCGGCCGCCCCCGCATCGGCGCGGAGGTGGAGCTGATCCCGGTGTCCATGGAGACGGGCGCGCAGGTGCCGGTCGTCTCGGACGAGGGCTTGTCCACGCTCCCCCTGCTGCGGCGCTTCGGGGAGCGGCACGGGTGGGCGGAGCAGCCGTCGCCGTACGGCGTGCCGCAGTGGTCGCTGCCGGACGGCGGCATCATCAGCTACGAGCCCGGCGGGCAGATCGAGATGAGCGCCGCCGTGTTCTCTACCGCGACGGCGCTCATCGGCAGCCTGCGCGGCACCGTGCTGGCGCTCACGGACGCCCTGCGCGACGAGGGGATCGAGCTGCTCTCCGTGGGGCTGGAGCCCCGGAACGGGCTGGAGGACGTGGACCTGCAGCTGCCCGGCGCGCGCTACGTGCGATTGACGCACTTCCTGCGCTCCATCGGCACGGGCGGCGAGCGGATGATGCGGCAGACGGCGGCCATGCAGGTGAGCCTGGATTTCGGACCCGAGCCGCTGTTCACCTGGCGCGTGCTGAACGCCATGGCGCCGTACGTCACAGCCATTTTCGCCAGCTCGCCCCTGTACCGCGGCGAGCCCACGGGGCACCGCAGCTACCGTGCGCGCATCTGGCGCGAGCTGGACGGCGGCCGCACGGGCTGCTTCGGCTGCGCGGATCCCGTGGCGGAGTACCTGGATTTTGCCCTCGCCGCGCCCGCCATCTTGCTGGGGGACGGCTCGCACGGGCGGCCGTTCGCGGAGTGGAACGCCGAGGGGCGCGTGGGGCTGGATGACTGGCGGTCGCACCTGACCACGCTCTTTCCCGAGGTGCGGCCCAAGGGCTTCGTGGAGGTGCGGTCGGCGGATGCCGTGGCGCCCGAGTGGTACGCCGCGCCGCTGGTGCTGATGGCGGGCATCGTCTACCACCTGCCCACCCTGCGCGCCGCCGTGGAGCGTCTGGGCGAGCCCGATCCCGCGTTGCTGCACGCCGCCGGCCGCGACGGGCTGGCGGATCCGCGCATCGCCGCCGTGGCCCGCGACCTGGCGGACCTGGGGATGCGGGGTGCCGCGGCGCTCCCCGGCTTCTTCTCCGCGGACGACCTGGACGAGGCCGGCGCCTACTTCGCCCGATACACCCGCCAGGCCCGCTCCCCCGCCGACGATGCGCTGGAGGCGTTCGCGTCCACCGAGCGGATGGCCTGCCAGGGAGCGGGTTGAGGGGCGGCGGGTCATTCCGCATCGAGGATCGAACGTTGACACCGCCTCCCGTCCAGGCGAATGAATTCGCGGCTACAAAGGCACAAAGTCCACCTTGGTGGACTCCGCCTCTGTGCCGTCTTCGGTTTGAAATCCTGCCGAACACCACACCCCGATCCGGCGTGGCACTCCGCCCGTGACGGAGCGTCCACGCAGGTGGACTTCGTGAAGTTGTAGCTGCGAATTCATTCGCCTGGACGGAGGACTGCGGCCCTTCGCGGGAATTCGCTGCTTCGCGCCCCCACAAACTAAAGCTGAGCGCATCCGGCCGCTTTTACGCGTCCAATCGATCTGCGTGGCGGGATGGGGATTGAGCCAAGGTCCAGGACTCCGCGTCCGCGCAGGATTGCGGGAATGGGTGAGCCGATCCGCCGTATCGTTCCCACGCTGGCGCATCCGTTGCGGTCAAGCTCATGCCACTTGTGCGTTTACGGCATCCGCCCCTACACTCGGACGCAACCCGGTCCGAGAGGAGATATGGCCACGGCAGCCCTGACCCGCTACAGCCCGGAAGAGTACCTCGCCATGGAGCGCGGTGCCGAGACCCGGAGTGAGTACATCGACGGCCGCATCGTCGCGCTGGCCGGCGCACAGCGTCCGCACATCGTGATCGTCGCCAACCTTGTTCGCGAGCTTGGCGTGAGCCTGCTGGAGACGCCCTGCGAGATCTATCCCACCGAGATGAAGGTGAAGATCGAGGCGTCGGGCCGGTACGTGTATCCCGACCTGTGCGTCTCGTGCGATCCAGCGTTCGAGGACGGCACGGCCGACGTGCTGCTGAACCCCCTGCTGATCGTGGAGGTGCTATCCGACAGCACGGAATCGTACGATCGCGGCGAAAAGTTCTTCCACTATCGCCGCATCGCCTCGCTGCGCGAGTACGTGCTGGTCAACCAGAAAAGGTGCCTGGTGGAGCGGTACGTCCGCGAGGGCGACTTCTGGCGCTTCACCTCGCTGGATGACCTCGACGCCACCCTCGTGCTCACCTCCATGGACGTGGAGATCCCCCTGCGGCGCATCTACATCAAGGCTCTGCAGCTGCCGGTGGAGGAGGGTAGTTCGAGTTCATCCTGAGGTTTCGAACCGGGTCACCTGACCGAGGGCGAACTCCGCCGGCGGCGTGGCACCCCGCGCGTGACGGAGAGTCCACGCAGGTGGACATCGTGTAGTCGTTGCTGCGAATTCATTCGCCTGGACGGGGGCCTGCGGACTGCTCCGAACTCGGCTCGGTCTCATCTCTTCTGTCCCGAACTCCCCCCGCCCCTCACCCTCTACCGCCGCCGCGTCTTCCGGTCCAGGTGGACGGACGCCACGGTGTAGATCACCGGGTACACGAGCGACAGGCCGATCATCCACCGCGGCGCGTCGGGGTAGTCGCGCAACATGAGGATGGCCAGCACCAGCCAGAGCGCGGCCCCCAGCAGCAGCGGCACCTTCCACGGTTTGGGCGCCAGGTTGGGGTAGATGAACCACACCGGCGCCACCGTGAGCGCCGCCAGCACCAGGAACATCACGGCGTTGGCGGATGGCGTCATGAACCCCGCGTAGAACGCCGCCACGTTCCAGTACGACGGAAACCCCCGGAAGAACCCGCGCTCCTCGTCCTTGGCCTGCACGTTGGCAAAGCCCATGATGGAGGCCACCAGCGCCGGGGCCAGCCACGCGGCGCCCGGCTCCGGCACCCACCCCATCCGCCACACCAGCAATAGCGGCAGAAAGGTGAAGGTCAGAAAGTCGACGATGTCGTCGATGGTGCGGCCGTCGATCTCCGGCGCCGTCTCCTTGACCCGCCACCGCCGCGCGAACGGCCCATCCACCGCGTCCACGAACGTCGCCGCCGCAAAGAAGATGAACACGCGCCGCGGGTCCGGGTCCGGCGAGCAGATCTCCGCCGCGGCCAGGAACGCCAGCACCACGCCGGACGCTGTCAGCAGGTGCACGGCGTAGCCCCGCACCCGCTCTCCGGCGGTCAGCGCGGCGTCGGCCGCACGGGCCGGCTCCATTACTCGCGCCCCGGCATGTCGTCGCCCGTGGCCGCGGCCTCGGCCTGCTTCTCCAGCTTCTCCTCCGCCTCCTCCAGGTCGCTTTCATCCGCCACCGGCTCCGGCTGCTCCCGCGCCGCGTCGGGCTCGTAGCTCAGCTCCACCAGCATGGGATAGTGGTCCGACCCGACCTTGGGCAGCCGCTCCAGCGCCACCAGGCGAAAGTGGTGCGAGTGGAACACGTGGTCCAGCGGGTAGCGCAGGAACGGGTTCTTGGCGTTGTAGCTGTTGTAGAAGCCGCGCCCCCGCCGCGGGTCCAGCAGCGACGCCAGCCGCGCGAACAACTGGCTGGACTGCGACCATGCCACGTCGTTCAGGTCGCCGGCCACCACCGTGGGCTCGTCGGGCGCCTCCTGGATGAGCTTGCCCACGATCACGAGCTCGGCGTCGCGCGGGGTGCTGTCCTGGTCGCGGATGGGCTCCGGCGGGCGCGGATGGATGCCGCGCAGGTGGATGTTGGGCGCGCCCGGCAGCACCACCTCGGTGAACACGGACGGGATGTCGTCCTGCACCAGGAACTCCACCTTGCAGTCCACCAGCTCCAGCCGCGAGAACAGCATCAGCCCGTACCAGTTGTCCTGCGGCTGGTCCGCGCCGTGGGGATACGTCTCCCGCAGCGGCTGCAGCGCCCGCGCCCACGTGTCGTCCGTCTCCACGGCCAGCACCACGTCCGGATCGGCGTCGCGGATCACGCGCAGGATGCTGTCGTGGTCCGTGTTCTCCATCAGCACGTTGGTGATCAGCAGGCGAAACGTGGGCTGCCCCGGCGTGCCGCCGCGCGGGCGCGCCCGATCGCTCCACTCCACCTGCCGGGGCGCGATGGGCGTGTAGGGAAAGATCTTCCAGCCCTGCCAGAACGCGGTGGCGCCCGTGGCCGCGGCAAAGGCCCACCCCCACACGCCGCGGGGCGGAAAGGCGGCCGTGTGGATGATGCCGGCCCCGGCCGCCGCCAGCCCCAGCTGCACACGGGGAAAGTCCCACAGGCGAACGGACCAGTGCGATGACGAGCTGAGACTCAGGAGCGTGAGCAGGGCGGCCAGCAGCCCCACGCCTACCGTGACCCACTCACCGATGGAGATGAGCATTCAGCAAGCGCCTGGAAGGAAAGGAACGAGATGCGATCGGATGCCGAACCTGATGCGTGCGGCGTGCCAGCGCGCGCGGGCGGGGGGCGTCTGCACCCCGCGACCCTCCCGGCACGGTACGTGTATTTCCCTCGCGGATTGATCGAATTCCAGCAATGCCACCGCGGATAAAAGCCAAACAAGGCCGGCCGTCCATGCCCAGAAACCGTATTCTCGCCGCGCTTCCCCCCGGGGAGCTGGCCCGCATCGAGCCCCACCTGGAGCTGGTGGAGCTGCCGCTCCGCAAGGTGCTCATCGATCCCAACCGCCCCATCGAGCACGTGTACTTCGTGGAAGAGGGCGTGGTTTCCGTGCTTGGCGTGATGAAGGACGGCACGGCGGTGGAGACGGCCACCATCGGGCACGAGGGGATGGTGGGCATCCCGGTGTTCCTGGGCGCGGAGAGCATGGCCGCGCAGGCGTTCGCGCAGGTGTCCGGCCGCGGCTACCGCATGCCGGCGGATGCACTGCTGCGGGAGCTGGAGAACGGCGGCGAGCTGCGGCGGCTGCTGGGCCGGTTCACGCAGGCCATGATCACGCTGGTGGCGCAGAACAGCGCCTGCAACCGGGTGCACACCGCCGAGCAGCGATGCGCGCGCTGGCTGCTGCTCACGGCGGACCGCGCCGGGCAGGAGACCATCGACCTCACGCACCTGTTCCTGTCGCAGATGCTGGGCGTGCGCCGCGCGACGGTGACGGAGATCGCGGGCGGCCTGCAGGCGCGCGGGCTCATCGACTACAGCCGGGGGCGCATCACGCTGGTGGACCGCGCGGGGCTGGAAAACACCAGCTGCGAGTGCTACCGCGTGATCGTGAGCGAGTTCGACCGGCTGCTGGAGGGGCGTGCCACGCCCAGCCCCCTGGACGACCTGGACATCTCCGAGGCCGGGGTCAGCACCGCCGGCGCCGGCGCCCCCCAGGACCCCGCCGGCATGGCGGGATGATTCGGGGGACAGGTTACAGGGGACAGGTTACAGCTGGATCGGAATCGCGGCGGGAGAGCTTCGGCCGGAGAAGCCGGCCCGGTGCCTGAGCGGCTAGACTAAAGCCGCCGCAACGACTGCGGAAAGACTCACAAACTGCGTGAGGCTTCACCTGCAACGGATTCGAGCCTCCCCGCGTGGCACTCTCTCCCGTGACGGAGAGTCCACGCAGGTGGACATCGTGTAGTCGTTGCGGCGAATTCATTCGCTCTGTCCGGGGTTCGTTCCCACCACCCCGACACTTCCACTTCGAGTCTTTCCCGCTCCCCCTTTCGGCCGGGATTCTCTCCACCTCCGACGGCCCTTGGAACGTCCAGCGATCCCAATCCGCCGAACCCCCAGCGTCCCTCCCTCCGGGGCATGAACGCGGGCGGGGGAGCGACTCCCTCCCGCTCCCCCGCCCGTTTTCAGCTTTCTCCCCCAGCCCATCCATCCGCTTACCCGCCATCGCCCAGCAAATCCACCTTGGATGGATTGCGGATGCCGTTGGCGTTCTCCACCGGAAAGTACAGGTTGCGGCTGGTGTGGCCCACGTACGTCTCCAGGAAGGCGCGTACGTCGCGGATGCTCTCCGCCTCCCACACGCACACGGCGTGGGTGCCGTCGGGCGTGGGAAAGCAGTGGTGCAGGGTGATGAACGGGGGAAGCGCGTCGGTCGCATGCTGCACGGCAGACCAGAAGGTCTGCACGTCGGTCACGTAGTGCTGCACCAGCACGTACATGGTTGTCCGCCTCCTCGCGAGCCGTGGGACACCGGCGCACCCGCCGCCGGATGGATGGATCTGCGCGGAACGCGCCGGTTTCGCGCGCCATGCGACATCGCGTTTCGCGTGCCACCGCGCGGCACGATCGGCACACGCGGCGCGGTCGGCGGCGGTTCGCGGCGGACCAGGGACAAAGGGTCGATGGATCCGGGGCAATGCGATGCGGGGCAACGGCCTGGCGTGTTTCCGGCGGACGGGGGCCGAGGCCGGTGACGCTTTTGGGGCGCGCGTCCGTTGCCGTGCATCGTCGCAAGGCGTGCGAGGCCAAGCGCCACCACGGCGCCTGGACCGTCACCGGCTGCGTGCTCGTCGCCGCCGGCTGATCTCGCCTGGCACACGGAGAACCGACCGCCGCCCGGGACACGCGTCCGGGCGGCGGTTTTTGCGTCCTCCGCCGCCGCGGCCTGCCGCGTGCCAGGAGACTGTACGAACCCTGAACAATGGATGGCGGGATGAAGCGGCTGGTGCTGTTCGACATCGATGGGACGCTGCTGAACGCCGGCGGCGCGGGTGCGCGGGCCCTGCGCGATGCGCTGGTGGAGATCTTCGGGGAGCATGGGCCCATCGGCGCGTACAGCATGGGCGGGCGCACGGATCCGCAGATCGTGCGCGAGCTGATGACGGCCACGGGCAGGACGATGGACGACATCCAGCCGCGCCTGGACGAGCTCTGGGACGTGTACCTGCGCAACCTGCGCACGGAGGTGGCCCGCTCGCGCATCGAGACGCTCCCCGGCGTGCCCGCGCTGCTGGACCGCGTGGAGGCGGGCGGCGAGCCCACGCTCCTGGGCCTGCTGACGGGCAACGTGCAGGAGGGCGCGCGGATGAAGATGGAGGCGGCGGGGCTGGGCTTCGACCGCTTTCGCGTGGGCGCGTACGGCAGCGACCACTGGGAGCGCCGCGAGCTTCCCGCCGTCGCGACCGAGCGCGCCAAGGGGCTTACCGGCGTGGACTATGCGGGCAAGGAGATCGTGATCTTCGGCGACACGCCGTTCGACATCGCGTGC
>DASQZE010000252.1:0-19278 GCA_035638875.1 Longimicrobium sp. | reverse complement strand
CGAAGCGGCGAAAGTACTCACCCTCCGGCGCGCACGCCCGCTGCGCCGCGAACCAGCGCCGGTGCGCGTCCGGCACGGTGTCCAGAGCCGCCAAGCCGCCCGCTGGCGTCCGCCGTTTCGCGCGGCGGCTTGGCGGCTCTGGACACCGTGCCGGACGCGCACCGGCGCTGGTTCGCGGCGCAGCGGGCGTGCGCGCCGGAGGGTGAGTACTTTCGCCGCTTCGGCGAGGCGATGGGCGGGATGGGGGGCCATGGCGCGGCCGCGGACACGGCGGCGTCGCGGGCCATGCTCCTGCGCTTTTACCAGGCGCAGTGCATCAAGGACGAGACGATGGCGGAATCCATCGTCCGGGCGCGGCAGGCGTGGCCGGGGTGGAAGGTGGTGCACTACAACGGCGCCTTTCACAGCGACCATCGGCTGGGCACGGTGGAGCGGCTGGCGAGGCGGCTTCCGGACGCGCGCATCGCCGTCGTGGCCGTGGTGCCCGTGCCGGATCCGGCCAGGGCCGATCCCGCGGCGCACGCCGGCCGCGGCGACTACATCGTCTTCGTGCCGGCGCCGGCGGCCCCTGTGGCCCCACCACCCCCCGGGGTCCCGTGACGGTGCGGAAGATCGTCGCGCGGCGGGACGAGGGGCTGGGGGCGCGCATCCTCCGCACCATGCCGCTGGCGTACGCGGCGGGGGCGGACGCGGCGCTGGACCGGCCGGGGCACGTGCGCGCCGGGAGCGGGCTGGCATGGGTGGGAGGCACGCTCGTGGCCATCCAGGACGACGCCAACTTCGTCGCGCGCATCGACCCCGCGTCGGGGCACGTGCATCCGGTGCCCCTCCCCGCCGGCGAGGGCGGCCTGCGGCAGTTCGACGCCGCGCGCGGCAACAAGCGCTTCAAGCTGGACCTGGAGGCGTGCACCGCCATCCCGGACCCGCAGGGGGGCGAGATGCTGCTGGCGTTCGGCTCCGGCTCGTCGTCGCGGCGCGAGCGGGTGCTGCGGATGGCCGCCGCGGACGCACCGCACCCCCACGTGGAGCTGCGCGAGGCCATCACCTTTTACGCGCGGCTGCGGGACGCGGGCGAGTTCAGCGGGAGCGAGCTGAACGTGGAGGGCGCGGTGTGGCGGGGCGGGCGGATCCTGCTGCTGAACCGCGGCAACGGCGCCGCGACGGACGGCCGCCAGCCCGTGGACGCCACCTGCGAGATCGACGGGGCTGCGCTGCTGGCGTACCTGGACGGCCCCGGTGCGCATCCGCCGCCCAGCCCCGCGTCCATCCTGCAGTACGACCTGGGGGAGATCGAGGGCTCCCGGCTGACCTTTACCGACGCGGCGGTGTTCGGGGACGCGCTCGTCTACACGGCCACGGCGGAGGCGTCGCCCAACGCGGTGGACGACGGACCGGTCGCCGGCTCGGCGCTGGGGGTGATCGGCGCGGACGGCGAGGCGCGGTGGACGGAGCTGCGGGACGCGGACGGGGGACGGTTCGACGGCAAGGTGGAGGGCGTCGCGCGCGGTGCTCGGCCCGGCACGCTGTACGTCATCGTGGACCGCGACGATCCCGATCGCCCGTCGGAATTGTGCGAGGTGGAGCTGGGCGGCGACTGGCCGCGGTAGGCGTCCATTCGCGCGTGGGATAAACAGCATGCGGGCCGCGGGATTCGTATCCCGCGGCCCGCTGTGCGTCGCATGGCGGTCACGGCGAATCCGTCACCGGCTGCGGGCCTCCATGAGGGCCGGCGTCATGCACGGGCGAGGAGATCCTTCGGTCGGCGCCGGAGAGCCCGCACGGGACGGGACTCGGCGGCGCCTCCCTCAGGAAATCAAGCGCGGAGTTTGATCTGCCCCAGCACGATCAGCGCCGGCCAGGTAGGCGCGGGCGGAGGCTTCGAGCACGTCCACGGCGACGGGCATGCAGTCTTCGCACAGGTCGAAGCGGGGCGAGTGGTGGGGGTGCGTCATCCCCCGCGCCTCGCTGCGCCCGCCCACGAAGAAGTAGCAGCCGGGCACCCGCGCCAGCACGTCGCCGAAGTCCTCGGCGGCCATGGTCCGCACGTCCGGGTCCGTGCGCACGCGGTCCGCGCCCACCAGCCGCACGGCCTCGCGCCGCACGATCCCGGCGATGCGGGGATCGTTGACGGTGGGCGGGCCCTCCACGCGGTGCGTGAACTCGTACTCCGCACCCATGGCCGCGCACACGCCGGCGATCACCCGCTCCACGCGGCCGGGCAAGTCCGCCAGCAGCGCGGGATCGAAGGCGCGCACGGTGCCGCGCATCACGGCCGTCTCGGCGATCACGTTGTGCGCGGCGCCGGCGTGCAGGGAGGCCACGGTCACGACGGCCGGCTCCAGCGGCGGCACCGTGCGCGAGACCACGCTCTGCAGCCCGACGATCACCTGGCTGGCGGCGTGCAGCGCGTCGATGGTCTCGTGCGGCATGGCGCCGTGCCCGCCGCGGCCGCGCACCGTCACGCCGAACTCGATGGCGCCCGCCATCTGCGGCCCCGGCACCACGCCCACGACGCCGCTCTCCAGCCCCAGCCACACGTGCAGCCCCAGGGCGGCGTCCACGCCGTCCAGCACGCCGGCCTCGATCATCCCCAGCGCCCCGCCCAGCCCCTCTTCCGCGGGCTGGAACATGTACTTTACCGTGCCGGCCCACTCGCCGCGCGACCGCGCCAGCCGCTCCGCCACCGCCAGCCCGATGGCCACGTGGGCGTCGTGCCCGCAGGCGTGCATCTTTCCCTGGACGGTGGAGCCGAAGTCGTGCGTGGTCTCCTCGTCCACGGGGAGCGCGTCCATGTCGGCGCGCAGCAGCAGTGTAGGCCCGTGGCCCGCGCCGCCGTGCAGGGTGCCGATGACGCCCGTCTCCGCGATCCCCGTGCGCACCTCGTACCCCGCCGCGCGCAGCCTCTCGGCCACGATGCCCGCCGTGCGGAACTCCTGGAACCCGAGCTCGGGGTGGCGGTGCAGGTCGCGGCGGGTGTGGACCAGCAGCCCGGTCTCGTCGGCGATCGTCATCGGCGGCATCTTCGGCAAAAACGCGTGTACGTCGGGATCAATCATCAAGATAGAGCCCGTGCAGGGGCAACGAAACTGTCGGTCTCGTGTTCGCGGAGGATGGCCGGCTTCGAGGAAAGTGCCGTGTTCAGGCCACGACGAGCGCTTGATCGAAGGCGGCTTCGCGAAAGAGCGAGAAGAGGGAGGGATCGAAGAGGCGGCCGGCCTCCGCCTGCATGATGCCGAGCGTTTCGTCGTGCGAGAACGCCTTGCGATACGGACGGTCGGTGGCGAGCGCATCGTACACGTCGGCCACGCACAGGATGCGCGCGCTGAGCGGGATGTCCTCGCCGGCAAGGTGGCCGGGGTAGCCGCTGCCGTTCCACGCCTCGTGGTGGTGGCGCACCATGGGGCGAACGTCCCAGGGGAACTCGATGTCGTCGATGAGCTCCACCCCCGCGTCCGGGTGCCGCTCCATCACCAGGCGCTCCTCGGGGGTGAGCGGCCCCGGCTTGTTCAGGATCTCCGGCGGCACCACGATCTTGCCCACGTCGTGCAGCAGCGCGCCCATCCGGAACCAGAGCAGCGTGCGGTCGTCGTAGCCCACGGCCAGGGCCAGCGCGCACGCCCGGTCCGCCACCCGCTCGCAGTGGCCCTGCGTGTAGTGGTCCGCGGACTCGATGGACTGGCCCCACAGCGAGACGATGTGCAGGAACATCGTCTCCAGCTCGTGCTGCCGCGCGCTCACGTCCGCCACGTCGCGGCGCGCGTTCAACCGGCTGAACAGGCGGTGCGCCCGGTTCAGCTGCCGCAGCGTGTCGCGGTGGCGGTGCAGCTTCCAGTGCAGCATGGCCAGCTCCCGCGCCGTCTCCGCGCCCAGCAGCAGCTCGCCGCGCTCGTCCGCGATGCGCGCGGCGGCGGACAGGTGCTCGTCGGCCGCGGCCAGGTGGCCCGTCTCGCGCGCGATCACGCCCAGGTGCTTGTGCGCCTCCGCCTGCCCGAACGCGTCGCCCACGTCGCCGGCCAGGGCCAGCGCCTGCCGGCCCGCCGCGCGCGCCTCGTCCCAGCGCCCGCGGGCCACCAGCAGCTCCACGCGGTTGTTCTCCACCCGCAGCCGCGTCCCCGCGTCGCGCAGTTCCGCGCAGATGGCCAGCGCCTCGGCGTACGAGCGCTCCGCCGCCCGCCAGCGCCGCTGGTCCGTGTACACCATCCCCAGGTTGTTGAGCGCCTGCGCCGCATAGTGGTGCTCGCCCAGCGCGCGGTAGGCGCTCAGGCTGGCGCGGTACCGCTTGAGCGCGGCGCGGTAGTCGCCGCGGATGTTGCTCAGGATGCCGATGTTCTGGTCCACCATGGCCAGCAGCGTGGCCTCGCCCGCGCGCCGCGCCACCCTGCGGGCGCGCATATAGAGCGCCTGCGCCTCGTCCAGCTGGCCGCGGGTGCGCTGCACGTTCCCCATGACGTTGAGCGAATGGGCCAGCGACTGCCCGTGCCCCGCCACTTCGGCCACCTGCAGCGCGGCCCCGGCGGCGTCGCCTGCCGCATCCAGGTCTCCGGAATCCAGCCAGCACCGGGCCACCCAGCGCAGCAGGGCACAGGCGGCCGGCGCGTTCCCCGTGCCGCGCAGGCCGTACAGCGCCTCCTCGTAGAGCCCGGCGGCCACGTCGCGGTGCCCGTCGCGCTCGGCAGACTGGGCGCGCGCGATGAGCTCGGCGATCTGCGGCGGGGGATCGGCGATGGCGGACATCACGCGGGGCGCGGATGAACCCGGAGGTGCGCGGGGGCCGCCGATCCGTGGGCGGGATGCTCGTGTCGTGCAGCGTGCATGAAGTGGTCGTCGTTCAAAATGTGTGAGGGGCCGCGCCCGCACCGGACCCGGCCCCTCGGCCCTTTCGTCCGGCCGCGCCGGCTCGCCCGTGGCTCAGTGCCCCGTCTGGATCCGGTTGCCGGATGCGCTGATGTACCCGCTGCGCCGGCTGGTGGAGGCGACGTAGGTGGAAAAATGGTCCACCGTGAACTGCATCTTCCACCCGGTCACGTCCACCATCGTGGGCCGCGTCTCGCGCACCCGCGCCGTCAACCCGGCGAGGCCCGCCAGGTCCGGCAGGTACGCGCCCTCCAGCGTTGCCCGCAGCGCCGGCTGCCCGAACACGGCCGTGCCGCGCAGCTCCTGCGTGATGACGGGCGGCTTGCGGAACGTGAGCCCGTGCGGTGCGAACACGTATCCCACGGACGTCCCCGGCAGCGCCGTCACGGAGATGAGCGTGGGCAGGCGGACGGCGTTGGGCGGGAACTCGATGGAGAAGCCGGCCTCGGGAAGGCTCAGCGTGCCGCCGTCTCGGCCGATGACCCCCACCGCTGCAGAATTGTGCAGCAGGGGCGCGGAACGCTGCAGAACGTCCACCTCCAGGGCGGGGTCGAACAGCTCCAGCACAGGGCCGCCCGTCTGAACGAGCGCCGAGGGCTGCGTCGTGTCCGTCCCGCAGGCGGCCAGCAAAACGAAGACCGGCAGGAACAGGCGAAGGTGCTTCAGCATGGAATCTTGCTCCGGAATTCATCGGGGACAGCACGCGGCATGAGCGCGTGGGGGGGCAAGAAGCGAGCCGATCTGCTCCCCGTCATGTAGCAGACGACACGGCGTTTCAGGACGGCTCCAGAGGGGCCACCACGCTTGCCGACGGGCCCGTATCGATTGCGTGGACGAGGTCGATTCCGTTCCGCACCAGCCGGCGCGCGGCGGCGGCGGCATCCCCGCCGTCCGCGTCCCCCTCCCACTCCGCGTGTGCGGCGAGCAGGGCCGCCTCCAGCGCGCGGCCCAGCGTAAGCGCGAACCGCCGCGCGCCGGCCTCCACCTCCGCCCGGCCGATCCGTGACGCATCCACCAGCCACGCCGCCGCGTGGTCCACCGCGCCCACGGCGGCCTGTGCCACGGGGACGAGCAGGGGGTCGCGCACCTGCGCCGCCAGCCGCGCGACCTCCGCGCGCACGGGCTCCAGCGTTCCCACGGATTGCATGCCGCCGGCCGACGACTGCAGGGCCCGCAGCGCATCCAGCGACAGCACGTTCGTGGTCCCCTCCCAGATGGAGAGCACCTGCGCGTCGCGGAGGATCATGGGAATCCCCGTATCCTCCACGTACCCCGCCCCGCCGAACGCCTCCACCACCTCGCTGGCGACCGCCACCCCCTGCCGCGCCGTCGTCAGCTTGGCCAGCGGCGTCAGCACCCGGAGAAGCGCGCGGCCGGCATCGTCCCCCTCGCCCGCCTCGTGCGCGCCGAGCAGCTCCACCACGCGAAAGGTCAGGTGCAGCGCGCCCATCCATTCCGCGCGCAGGCCGGCCAGCGTGTCCGCGTGCAGGGGCTGCCGGGCCAGCGGCGCGCCGAACGCCGTCCGCCGGGCCGCGTAGTCGTCCGCCAGCGCCAGGCCGCGCCGCATCAGGGCCACGGCGCTCACCGCGTTCCACGTGCGCGTAACGTTCAGCATGGGCGCGATCCCCCGCACGCCGTCCGACATCCCCCCGACGGGCGTTGCCGGCGCGCCGTCCAGCGTGAGCTCCGCCGTGGGCAGCTTGCGGGTGCCCAGCTTGTCCTTCAACCGGTCGATGCGGATTCCCCTCAACATTCCGGCATCGTCGCGCGTCTCTACAAAGAACAGGGCGAGACCGCGGCCGCCGGGCGGATTGCCGGCCGGGCGGGCCAGGGTGAGCGCCATCTGCGAGGTGGCCGCGGAGGTGAACCACTTGCGGCCGTGCAGCCGCCACTGCCCGGAGTCGTCCTGCAGCGCCAGGGTTTCCGTGCCGCCCACGTCCGATCCGCCCGTGGTTTCCGTCATCCACTGCCCGCTCGTCCAGAAGGCAGCCGGGTCGCGGCTCGTGAGGTGGGGAACGGCCCGGCCGATGAGGGGCTGGTTGCCGGAATCCAGCAGCACGCGCGCGGCGCCGTCCGTCATGGCCAGCGGGCACGCGTAGATGTCCGTGGACGGGGTGAAGAGGTACGCCAGCGCGAACTGGTGGATGCGGGAAAAGCGTCCGTGCGCGCGCTCGTACGCCGTGGCCACCACGCCGTGCTCCGCCGCGATGCGCTCCGCCGTGCGCCACAGGGGCGTGAGCTCGATGCGGTCGATGCGGTTGCCCCAGGCGTCGAACTGCGTGAGCGTGGGCTCGCTCAGCCGGTCGGCGAGCTGCGCGGGATACAGCTCGGCGGAAAGGCGGCCCATCTCGCGCAGCGACGGCTCTACATCCGCCAGCACGTCCGCAGGCAGCAGGCGCGCGAGCAGCGACCGAAGTGCGCGGTCCTCGTCGAACTGGTTGAGCAGCGTGGGCGGCGCCTGCGTAAAGCTCATGGGGCGGATGCGGCGTGGGGGACGGATGCACGTGCGGAACGATAGGCGCGCGGGCGCGGCGGGGGCAATCGGATCCCGCCGATGGCGGATCGCGAGTCCCGGCAGGATGCCCCACCGCCCGTGGCGCACCCCATCCGCGTCCGTGCATCTCACCCGGTCCTCCCCCGGATCCCCCCGTGGAAGGATCGGATCGTGGTTGAATTTTGCCGGGACATGCGACAGATGACCCCTGCTACGTTAGATTAGGACGTTCCGGCGGAGGGTGGTACCGGCGAGTACCTCCGGCGCACCGGAAATCTCCTGGAAATCCGCAAACGGATGGATGGGGGCGTAGCAGCAGAAGCCGCATCCTGGCAGGACGTTCGGGCAGGCCGGTGGCAGTTGGGCGGGACGAGACGGCGCGGGGAACGCCCTGGCGAACCACTGCGCCGCTGCGAGGTACAAGAGGGCTCACGATCCCCCTGCCCGGTTTTTGCAGCATCGTGAGATCGAACGCCAGCAAAGGCTTTTCTGATATGAGCTCCGTTGCCGTCCTCCTCGTGGAGGACAACGAGGACAATCGTACCATCTACACCACGATCCTGCGGCACTGCGGGCACGAGGTGGCCGAGGCCGCCACGGGCGAGGAAGGCATTCGCCTTGCCCGCGAGCTGCGGCCGGGCGTGATCCTGATGGACGTGGCCATGCCGGGCATCGACGGGTGGGAAGCGACCCGCCGGCTCAAGGCCGACCCGGAGACGGCCCACATCCCCGTGGTGGCGCTCACGGCGCACGCCATGGCCGAGGACCGCCAGCGCGCCGTGGACGCCGGGTGCGAGAGCTACCTGGCCAAACCCGTGGAGCCCCGCAAGGTGGTGGAAGAGGTGGAGCGGCTCCTGGCCCGCTACGCCGCCGCCGCGGAGTAGACCCGCACGCCCCGGACACCGTGTCCGGGGTGGAGGGCCGTGGCCAGATCCGCTATATTGCTGGCGTTGTGATCAACGGGGCGCTGCCCAGGCGCCCCGTGATCGTTCCCGCTCCACCCTTCCCGTCGGTTCCTGCCTCAAGCCGCGTCGCCCGGACCGTTCCGGTGTGCCCGCGGACGACGTGCGGTTCACCCCACATCCAGCGATCCCATCCATGCAGCGATTCCTTTCCCGCGCGGCCCTGCCGGCGCTCGTGCTCGCCCTCGCCGCGTGCGGCGACACCCCCGCCGCCATCGAGACGCCGGTGGAGCAGGGACCCGTCCGCTTCGTGATCGTATCCGGCAACGACCAGGTGGGCGCCGCCGGCGAAGAGCTGCCGCAGCCCATCGTGGTGCAGGCCGTGGACGCGTCCGGCAACCCCGCCCCGGGACGCCACGTGGGCTTCGTGGTGCTGGCCGGCGGCGGCGCGATGTTCGTGGGCGGCGGCGTAAGCGACGCCAGCGGCATCGTAAAGGACTACTGGACGCTGGGGCGCCTGGCGGCCGACTCGCAGCGCATCGAGGCGCGCAGCGTGGACCCCGCCACGGGTGCCAAGCAGGTGGTCGGCGTGTTCCGCGCCACGTCCGTGGCGGGCGCGCCGGCGGGCACCGTGGCACTGACGCTTCCGCCGAACGGGGCATGGACAGCCACGGTGCGCAGCCAGATCCTGGACTCCATGCGCGTGGCCCTGGTGGACCGGTTCGGCAATCGCCTCATGCAGGCGGGCGTGAACGTGCAGTGGGTGGCGAGCCACGGAGGCAACGTGACCCCCACCAACAGCATCACCACCACCAACGCGCAGGGCATCACCGCCACCCTGTGGCGCCTGGGCAGCGTGGCGGGGCCGCAGACCCTGTCCACCTCCGTGAACGGCTCGCCGGCCAAGGCGATGTTCCACGCGATGGCGGCCGCCGGCGCGCCGGCCGCGGTTTCCATCCTCCCCGACAGCCTGCACGTGAACTACCTGAGCGCGCTGCCGTTCACCATCTCGGCCACGGACGCGTACGGAAACGCGGTGCCCTACGCGCTGAGCTCGCTCACTCCGAGCGTCGTCGTCGTGAACCAGGACCCGCTCCTCTTCCGCGCCGTCGCGAACGGCAAGGCGCGCGTGGTGGCCACGGCGGGGAGCAGGGCCGACACGGCCGTAGTCACCATCCTGCAGCAGGCGGCATCCATCGTGTTCCGCACGCCGTTCCCCAACACGGTCCGGGTGGGCGGCACCATGCCCATGAGCTGGTACTCCGTCATCCGCGACTCCAAGAACATCGCCATGACGGGCGTGACCAACGCGTGGACGTCCACCAGCCCGGCCGTGGCCTCGGTGGCCGCCGACGGCACCGTGACGGCGCACACCACGGGCACGTTCCGCATCATCGTCTCCAAGGATGGCGTGACGCGCGAGACGCACACCATCACCGTGGTCCCCTAGCGCATCCGCCGGCGTGAACGGAAAGCCCGTCCGGCGGCACGCCAGCCGCCGGACGGGCTTTTTCGCGTCACGCTCCTTCCCTTCGGCGCGGAATGCGCCCCGCGCGGCCTTTCGCCCGCCCATCCCGCGCTGTAGCGTGAACCCCATCCAACAGGGCCAGGGCGAACCAACCGGGAGGCGGGATGGAGGTGTTCACGGAGGAGTGGTGCGCGGCCTGCTGCGCGCGGCTGAACGCGCGGGCGAGCTACGCCGAGGCCGCCGCCGGGTGGCAGGGCGCCGTCGTGCTGGTGATGACGGCGGATCCCGCGCAGGGCATCGAATCGGAGCGGGCCGTGTGGATCGATCCGCACCTGGGCGTGTGCCGCGACGCGCACGTGGCCTCGGACGCGGACCGCGCATCCGCCACCTACGTGCTGCAGGCCGATCCCGCCGGGTGGCAGCGGCTGCTGGCCGGCGAGGCGGACCCCGTCTCGGCGATGATGACGGGCAAGCTGCGGCTGACCCGCGGCAGCCTGTTCGCGCTCGCCAAGTACGCGCAGGCCGCGCGGGAGATGGTGCTCGCGGCCGGCGAGGCGGGCGGTACCTTTCCCGCCCCGCGCGGCTGATCCGCATTCTCCTCCTCATCCGCGCGATCCCCCACCGGAGCCACGATGGCCACCGCCTATCGATCCACCAGCCCGCAGGGGCTCGACCACCGCCTGCCGCCCATGCGCCTGTGGCACAAGGCCAAGCGGCTGGGCGTGTGGGACCCGCGCGACATCGACCTCACGCGGGACGCGGCGGACTGGCGTGCGCTGGACGGCGAGCAGCGCGACGTCATCCTGCGCCTGACCGCGCTCTTTCAGGGCGGCGAGGAGTCCGTGACCCTGGACCTGCTGCCGCTGATGATGGTGGTGGCGCAGGAGGGGCGGCTGGAGGAGGAGATGTACCTCACCTCCTTCCTGTGGGAAGAGGCCAAGCACGTGGAGGCGTTCCGCCGCTTCCTGGACGAGGTGGCCGTGGAACGGACGGACCTCACGCGCTTTCACGGCCCCCTGTACCGCCGCCTCTTCGGCGAGGAATTGCCGGGGGCGATGAACCGCCTCCGCTCCGACGCGTCGCCCGTGGCGCAGGCGGCGGCGGCGGTGACGTACAACATGATCGTGGAAGGCGTGCTGGCCGAGACCGGCTACCACGGCTACGACCAGATGCTGCGGCGCAACGGCATCATGCCCGGGATGCAGGCCATCATCGGCCACCTGCGGCGGGACGAGGCGCGGCACATCGCGTACGGCGTGTTCCTGCTCTCCCGGCTGATCGCGGAGCACGGCGACGAGGTGTGGAACGCGGTGGAGGAGCGGTTGAACGAGCTGCTGCCCCTGGCCATGGGCATCGTGGGCGAGGTGTTCGAGCCGTACGCCGTTCCCCCGTTCGGCCTGCGGATGGACGAGTTCGCGGACTTCGCCGTCGGCCAGTTCGGAAAGCGGGCGGCGCGGCTGGAAAAGGCGCGCGGACAGACGCTGGCAGAAGTGATGGGCACACCGCTGGAGACGGAGGAGGCCGGGGGGGACGGAAGCGCGGCGGGGGAAGGGATCCTGGCGTGAAGCTGAACCGCAGGGACCTGTTCCGCCTCCCCTTCTCCGCCGCGGAGGAGGCGCTGGAGCCGGTGCGCCGGCGTCCGCAGCCCGCGCCGGGGTCCGAGCCCGGCGTGCTGGTGTCCGAACCCGGCGCCGCGCCCCCCGCCATGCAGGTGATCGCGTACGGGCCGCTGGAGTTCACGGAATCGCCCGTGCGCGACCTGGAGCTGCTGCGGCAGATGCGCGGCAAGTGGCCCGTGCTGTGGGTGAACGTGGACGGCGTGGCGCACGGGCCCACCCTTGCCGCCCTCGGCGAGATCTTCGGGCTGCACCGGCTGGCGCTGGAGGACCTGGGCGAAGTGCAGCAGCGCAGCAAGGTGGAGCAGTACGACGACCACCTGTTCGTCATCACCCGCATGGCGCGGCTCACGCCGGCGCTGGACCTGGAGCAGATGGGTGTGTTCCTGGGCCCGGACTTCGTGGTCACGGTGCAGGAGCGGCCGGGGGACCCGCTGGAGCCGCTGCGGCAGCGCATCCGCACGGGGCGCGGGCGCATTCGCCACAACGGGCCGGACTACCTGGCGTACTCGGTGGTGGACACCATCGTGGACCACTACTTCCCCGTGGCCGAGGCGTACGCGGACCGGCTGGACGAGCTGGAGGACGAGATCGTCCATCGCCCCACCCGCGGCACCATGACGCGGCTGCACGGGGCCAAACGCGAGCTGATGGCGCTGCGGCGCGCCGTGTGGCCCATGCGCGACGCGCTCAACGCCCTGGTGCGCGAGCCGGGCCCGTACGTGTCGCGCGAGACGCTCGTCTACTACCGCGACACGGCGGACCACTGCTTCCAGGTGCTGGACCTGGTGGAGACGTACCGCGACCTGGGCTCGTCGCTCACGGACCTGTACCTGAGCACGGTAAGCAACCGCATGAACGAGATCATGAAGGTGCTCACGGTGTTCGCGGCCATCTTCATCCCCCTGGGCTTCATTACGGGCATCTACGGGATGGACGTGGAGCACCCCCGCAGCGCGTGGTGGTGGAGCCTTCCGTTCGTCTTCGGGCTGATGGGGGTGGCGGCGCTGGGGCTGCTGTGGTGGTTCGCGCGGAAGGGGTGGCTGGGGAAGGACGATTGAGGGGATGGATGACGATGGCGAGGCGGATGGAGATCGTGCCGTTTGGCGCGGGTCCAGCCTGAGCGGCTGAAGCCGCCGCAACAACTGCGGAAAGCCTCACAAACTGCGTGAGGCTTCAACCGCGAACAGCAGGAAGGGCCTCGGAGTGCGGGGCATCGAGACGAGGAGCGAGAGGAGATGCGCCAGGTCGAGCCGGCATCCGTCCTGAGCGGGTAAACCCGCCGCTGGGAAAGCGGTAAGCCCCGTCTCGGCTCGCTGCGCTCGCCGAACGAGGCTTCAACTGCGGAAAAGCGGCGGCGGATATCGGCATTGGGCACGGCAGCCAACCGTGCCGGACCTGTCGGCGAAGGCCGACATTGCGGGTTCATTGCCGCGAATTCATTCGCCGGGGGGCGGATGCCTGCCCACAGCGCACCCCGCCTGACCCGCACCGGAACTCTCCCGACGGATCTCCGCCGCGCCCCCGGAACTCGCCCGTGCCGGACCCGTCGGCGAAGGCCGACATCACGTTTCCGGTGCCGCGAATTCATTCGCCGGGCGGGCCCTGCCCTCGCACAGGCACCCCGCCCACGCGCCCATGACCCGTCTGGCCCGCCCCTACCGTTGCGTATCCCCGCCGCCCGCTGTCTACCGCGGCGTGTCCCCGCCCGCCGCCGGCGTGCCCGCCTCCGGAACGAGCGACACGTGCACGTACCGCGAGCGGTCCAGGTAGCGTCGGGCAGCGTCGCGGATGCGCTGCACCGTCAACCCGGCGGAGAGCGGCTCGTCGTCGATCATCCGCACGTCCCAACCCATGCGGTCGTAGCCCATCAGCTGCCCGATCCAGAAGTCGTTCTCCCGCAGCGACGTTTCCCTGGACCGGCGCGACGCCTCGCGCACCTTGTCCACGTCCGCCTGCGACGGCCCGTCCGCCTGGATGCTGTCCATCGTCGCGAACACCACGGCCACCAGCTCGTCCACGCGCTCCGGCGACGAGCCGAAGCTCACGCTCAGCGAGTAGCGCGGATACGGGTCGCGGGCCACGCCGCCGGACACGGAGACGCCGTACGTGCCGCCCAGGTCCTCGCGCATCCGCTCGCGCAGGCGCAGCTGCAGCGTCTCCGCCACGCCGCTGATGTCCGCCGTGGCCTCGCGCGAGAACTCCGCGGGGCCCGTAAAGACGAGCGCCGTACGCGCCTTGGGCTCCACGCCGCGCCGCACCGTGCTCCGCACCACGCCGGTCGGCGGCCGGATGCCGGGGTCGCGCCGCTCCTCGCGCACGCCGCTGGAGGGGAGCGAGGCAAGGTACGTTTCCGCCAGCGGCCGCAGCGAATCGGGATCGAAGCGCCCCACGAAGTAGAAGGTGAAGTCGCCCGCGTCCGCAAAGCGCTGGCGGTAGATGGCCAGCGAGCGGTCGATGTCCAGCGAATCGAACGTGGCCGCCGTGAAGGGGCGCGTGCGCACGTGGCGCTGGGACAGGATGGCGTTCAGCGTGTCGTTGAACGCCGATTCCGGCGTGACGCCGCGGTTGCGCAGCGCCTCGCGGCCGCGCTGCAGGTAGCCCGTCCACGCGGCCGTGTCGCGGCGCGGCTGCGTGAAGTACAGGTGCACGAGCTGAAAGAGCGTTTCCACGTCGCGCGGCGCGGCGAACCCGTTCATGCCCTCCGCGTAGTCGCCCACGTTGGCGCCCACGGAAGCCGCCTTGCCCGTGAGCCGCTTCTGCAGGTCCGTCAGCGACAGCTCGCCGATGCCGGCCAGCTGCACCGCCGCCGTGGCCGTCTGCCCGTAGCGGTAGGCGCTGTCCGGCAGCAGCGACAGCCCGCCGGGGCTGGTGGCGGAGAACAGGATCTCGTCGTCCTTGAAGTCCGTGGGCTTGAGGACCACGCGGGCGCCGTTGGAGAGCGTCCAGCGGATCACGCCCACCTCCGCGGCGGAATCGACGGACACGATGCGCCCCGGCGCCGGCGTGCGGGCCAGCAGCGGCGCATCCGACAGCGTCTCCGTGTACGCGGCGACGTCCGCGCGCGCGGCGGAATCGGCCACGAAAGCCAGCCGCGCCTCCGTGGTGCGCGCCAGCCCCTCGCGCGCCGGCCCCGTGACGAGCACCACGCGGTCGCGGTGCGCGGCGAAGCGGCGGGCGGCCTCGTTCACCTCGTCCAGCGTGACGGCGGGGACGATGGCGGCCTGGATGGCGTAGTCGTCCTCCACCGTGCGCAGCGTGCCCCCGCGGAGGAAGTTGTCCGCGTACTGCCCCGCGAACTGGCCGGAGGTCGTCCGCGCGCGCTCGGCGTAGATCTGCTCCCACAGGCGCAGGAGCTCCGCCTTTTCGCGCTCCAGCTCCGCCGCCGTAAAGCCGTGCCGCGCCGCGCGCTCCACCTCGGACACGAGCCCCGCCAGCCCGCGCTCGGCGCCGCCCTCGGCCACCGTGGCATTCAGGACGAACGTCTCCAGGGGGCGCAGCGACGCGCCCTGGTACGAGCCCACGTCCAGGAACGGCGCGTCGGGCCGCAGGGAGATCTCGTTCAGCCGGTCGCCCAGCAGCCCGGAGTACATCCCTTCCACGATGCCGCGCCGCATGTCCGCCAGGGTGCTGTCCGGGCGGTCCGGGATCATCCAGTTGACGCTCACCTGGCCGCGCGGCACCTCGGCGTCGGTCGTGACCATGTAGCGCACGCTGTCGGGGAACGGCAGCGTGGCTTCCGGCCGCACCGTCCGGGATGCGTATCCCGGCACGGCGCCGAACTCCTCGCGGATCCTGGCCTCCACCACGCGGGGATCGAAGTCGCCCACGGCCACCACGGCCATCAGGTCCGGCCGGTACCACCGCTCGTAGAAGCGGCGCAGCGTCGCGGGCCGAAAGCCGCGCAGCGTCGCCGTGTCGCCGATGGGCAGGCGCTCCGCGTAGCGCGACCCGGCGAACAAAAAGGGGAACTGCCGGTCGCTGATGCGTCCCCCCGCGCCGCGGGTGAGCCGCCACTCCTCCACCACCACGCCGCGCTCCGCCTCGATCGCCGCGGAATCCAGGGAGATGTCCGTGGCCCAGTCGCGCAGGATCTGCAGTCCCGTATCCACCACCCCCGCGCTGTCCGTGGGCAGCTGCAGCATGTACACGGTCTCGTCGAAGCTCGTGTACGCGTTGATGTCGGGCCCAAAGCGCATCCCCACGCGCTCCAGGTAGTCCACGATCTCCTGCTCCTGGAAGCGGCGCGTGCCGTTGAACGCCATGTGCTCCAGGAAGTGCGCCAGCCCGCGCTGGTCCGGCTCTTCCAGCACGGAGCCCGCGTTCACCACCAGGCGCAGCTCGGCGCGGGCGCGCGGCTCGGCGTTGCGGCGCACGTAGTACCGCAGCCCGTTCCCCAGCACGCCCTGGATGACCGCCGTGTCGCCCATGAGCGCGACGGCGGGCTGCACCGCGGCCGCCGTCGCCCCGGACGCTTGGGTGGATGACGACGGCGCGGGCGCGATGTCCGCGGCGGGATCGGCGGATGCGCACGCGGCAACGCAGACGGCGAGCGGCAGGACGCGGAAGATACGCATGGACAACGAGATCCGTGGGATCGGAGGTGTTCGGCGTCCGCGGATGAATCGGCCGCGAATGTGGTACGATGGACGGCGGTGCGGGTTCCGTCGCTACCAGAAATCCTACTCTGTCGTTTCGGGAGGCCTCACAGGTACTTCAACGCAACGGGGGCCAGCCGGCGAGAGGCAAAAGATCCGATCGAACCCAGTGGACATGGTAAATGCAACAGGCTCAACAGGTAGGTCATCATGGATGTCACCATAAGGACCATCGAAGACGATGAGCAACCACAGTTCATCACAGGATTCTCGATAGGATTTTATCCGCTTCTCCTTCTTCCCCTCGAGTACCCGGCGTACATCGCTTTCACCCGCATGGCGCCGCCATCCGAAATTGTTGGCAGACCACGCTCCATCGCCTTCAGTGGGTACCCTGAAAGCGCTTAGAGCTTCGAGCTCAGGCAGGAAGGAACACCCCAGGATATCGTCGAAATCACTATGCTGATACACCAGGAATGCTCGAGTATTTCCCAGAATGAAGCTCGCCAATTCCGCAGCAAGCTCAGGTGCACGTCTTTTATCTATCCGCCTATCCGAGCTGAAGCTAACCTTAACATCCATCGGCGCTCCACCCTGTCTTTGATAGATGGAACGGGCCAATTCCATTGTCCACTGTTGAAGACTTTCCTGTTCTTCGGGTCGGGGCAGTCCAGGCTGGTTCTCCGGAGAGAAACGAGTGACTTCCACTCCTATGCGAGCAGATCCGCAGTAAGCGAGGAAATCCGGCCTATCCTGATGCTTGATGAACTCAAGCTGCAGGTCAGGCCGTGCATGTAGAAATGCCTGGAAGTAGGACGCTTCCAGTTCGTGTGACGAGCGCATGGGAGCACAGGTTTAGGTCGGATCTCACTTCGCCAAATTCACGTTCACGAACTCGTCTTCGCCCGTGACGTCGCGGACGACGTGCTCGCGCAGCCAGTCGGGGAGCGCGACCTCGTAGTCCTCGGACGGCAGCTCGATCTCGGCGAGCACGAGGCGGCGATCGCGAAAGCGGTCGATCTCCCACGTCAGGTCGCCGTCCGCCACGCGGTAGCGCTGCTTGCGGACGCGGCGCCCCTTCGTCAGCGGCCACAGGCGGCGGAAGGTGGCCTCGTCCGCCTCTTCCTCCACCTCCACGCGGCTGATGCCGGAGCCCAGCTTGACCGTGCGGTAGTAGCGCGCCGGCTCGCCGCGCCGGCGCACGCGGCGCACGCGCTCCTGCAGCCGCGCGCCCGGCAGGTAGCCCTGCACGATCTCCGTGCGGATGGCGCCCTCCGGCAGCGACGGCATGCGCATCAGCAGGTACTTGCGCTCGATCTCCACGTCCTCGCCCGCGCCGGGACCCGCACGCAGCTGCGCGGCGAGGGCGTGCACCTGCGCAAAGAAGTCGTCCGCGCGGCCGCCCAGCCACTCGCCCTCCACGTCCGCGTACAGCCGCTCCGTGTCGCGGACGGCGGCGGCCGCGAGCGCATCCAGCCCGGGGAGCACGGGCGGGTCCGGCGCGGGATCCACCGCCTCCACCTTCCCCCGCTCGGCCGCGAGAAGCTGGCCGGCCACGTAGGCGTCGTGCATTTGCCCCAGCACGTCCTGCAGCTTCTTGATGCGCTTGACGACGGCGCGCACGGCGTCGTTGTCCTCGGCGAACGGCTCCAGCAGGTAGCGCAGCCGCTTGGCATCGATGCGTCCCTCGTGCAGCCGCTCCTGCTCCCCGATGGACGAGACGCTGTCGAGCGCGGCCTTCAGCACGTCCGCCTGCTCCACGGCCAGGTCCGCCACGACGCCGCCCATCCGCGGCTCTTCGCGCGGGTCGCCGGCGGTCACGCGGGCGGCGTACCACTCCAGCCGCTCCGCCAATCGCTCGCACTCCCGCTCGAAGTCGCGCGCCACCTCCTCGCGCAGGCCGGCATCCAGCTTCGCCTGCCGCTTCCGCAGGCGCGCCAGCAGCCAGTCGAGCCCGGGGATCTCGTCCTCGCCCAGGTCGCCGCGGCGGTCGTCCATCCAGCCGATCATCACCTCGCCGTCGCGGGCGTCGCCGGTGGCGTGGGCCAGCTTGCGCAGCCGCTGCCGGTCCTTGCGCCCGATGCCGCCCTCCAGGGGGATGCGGTACGCGCGGACGGTGCTGCGCAGCCGGCGGATGGCCACGCGGAAGTCGTGCAGCGCCTCCCCGTCTTCCGCGTCGTCCAGGCGCACGCGGGCGGCCCGGGCCTCGTCCAGGAAGTGGAGGGCCAGCCAGCGGGCCGCGCGGGGCGCCGCCAGCTCCAGGAGCGCGCCGCCGCCCGTCACCGGTCCCTGCCCAGCGAGCGGAGCAGCCGGGGCGGCAGCGCCCACGCGAGCACCGCGTTGCCCCCGGCCGGCGGATCGTCGAACTCCAGCAGCACGGCGCCGCCCTTTTTGAATTCCACGAACGAGTCGCTGCGCCCCGTCAGCAGCCAGCCCACCAGGAAGCCCAGGTGCGGCTCGTGCCCCACGATGGCCACGGTATCGCCCAGCTGGTGGCTGCGCAGCCAGCCCAGCAGCGCGTCCGCCCGCTGGTGGGGCGAAAGCTCGTCCACCGTGCGGCTCTCGATGCCGCCGTACTCCCGCGAGACGATGTCCGCCGTCTGCGCCGCGCGCAGCAGGGGCGAGGTGGCGAGCACGTTCAGCTTGGGGACGATCCCCTTCAGGCCGCGGACGCCGGCCTTCATCTTCTTGCGCCCGTCATCGGTCAGGGGGCGCAGGGCGTCCGGCCCGCCCGTGACGGCGAAGGCATCGCGCTCCTCGGCGACGGCGTGGCGAATCACCAGCAGCCTCATCTCGTACTCCTCCTCATCCTCATCCCGTCCGTTGCATGGTGAGTGCGGGCTAGTCGTCCCACGCGTCGTCCTGGGCCTCCACGTCCACCACGGCGGAGCCGTCGTGCGTGTACGTGACCGTCACCTGCCAGGGGCGGCAGCACACCTGGCAGTCTTCCACGTATTCCTGCCGGGTGCCGCTGCCGGGGTCCAGCGCGATGCTCACTTCTTCGCCGCAGTAGGGGCATGAGACGTCGGCGTCGGTGTCGGCCGTGCCGTCGCCCAGGGGAAAGTCTTCGTCCAGCCCGGCGTCCTCGGGCTCGTCGGCGATGTAGATCATGCCCTCACAAGATGCGTGCTCCGTGCCCGCGCGCCAACGGCGGCTTGCCGGGCGGGCGCGCGGGCGGGTACAATCCATCACATCCACGATCCGTCCGTCTCCGGCGAAGGTGCATCCCATGAAGCGCATGACCCCGATCTCCCGCGCGGCGCTGGCCCTGGCCGCCACGCTTTCCCTGGCCGCCTGCGCCTCCGAGGCGCCCGAGGCCGAGCCCGCCCCGGCGGCGGACGCGCAG
>DASQZE010000251.1:0-4778 GCA_035638875.1 Longimicrobium sp. | reverse complement strand
GCGCCTCGATCACCCGCACCCGCCCGCCCGGCGCGCGCAGGGTGGCAATGGCCTCGGCGTGCGGGGTGTGCGCGTTGGCGGTAATGCAGATGAACTCGTCGAACCCCTGCGCGGCCCAGGCGACGAGCAGCTCGTTGAGCGCGCGGTGCAGGGTCTTGGCGCGCAGGGGTTCGACGAGTTCATCTGCATTACCGCCAACGCGCACACCCCGCACGCCGAGGCCATTGCCACCCTGCGCGCGCCGGGCGGGCGGGTGCGGGTGATCGAGGCGCTGAGCGTGGACCTGTCCGGCCTGCTGGAGGGCAATCCGGGGCCGGAGCACGCCGGCGAGGCCCTCACCTCGCTGCTGCTGCACCTGCGGTCGGGGTGCGTGTGGGCCGACCGGGCGCGGGACTTTACGATGGACCCCGAGACCATGCGAAAGTTCGTCGGCGGGCAGCTCAAGCGCATTCCCCTGGCCAGCGGGGGCGCCGTGGGGCAGCCCACGCTCGCCTCGGCGGAGAAGGGCCGCGCCATCTACGAGCTCGTCCTGCAGAAGATCCGCCTGAAGGTATTCATCGCGCCGCCTCCTGACGAGGAGGAGGAGTAGCGCGGCTGCCGGTCGTAAGAGCTTACCTGGCACTCGTCGCCTGGCACTTGTCACTTCCGGGTTTGGGCGTGTCCCCCGCAAGCGGGGGCCGGGCTGCGCGCGCCGTAGGCAACGAACCAACCGTTGCCAACGGCGCCGAGCCCCCTCCGCGGCGGGTCAACGATACTGCTGTTGCCCCGCCGCTCCGGGGTCTCGGCCCTGCGGGCGCGCATCCCTCACGCAACGGCCCCGGACCGCCGGGCCCCGGTGGGCCCTCACCCCCCGGCCCCCTCTCCCGTACACGACCATTCGGCACCCTCGGTTGCCATCCCCGTACGGGGGAGACGATCGTGCCGGACCTGCTTGTCTCCCCCTCTCCGCGAGGAACGAGCGGGGAGGGGGCCGGGGGGGGCCTCCGCCCGTGCAGGAACCCCGCTCCGCGACGGCACTCCGCCTTCCCACCAACCCCTCCCCCGAAGTTGGGGGAGGGGTCGCCCGCCGTCGCGAGGAACGAGCGAAAGGCGGGCGGGGGAGAGGGCTCCCGCCGCACCGCGACGGCCTTCCGTCCGGGCACGCACCGCGCAGCGCGCCCCACACCCCGTCGAAGTGTATACCCTCTCCCACGCAGTTTGTGGGAGAGGGTGGACGAGCCTGGGCGAGGCCGGGTGAGGGCCCCTCCGCCCACCCTTCAACCCCCATCCCCGCAACGACATCCGCCCCATCCGCCATCACGGCGAAGAAACACGCCGTCCCCCACGGGGTACAGAGCGTGCGGACCATCGCCGTTCGCGTGGCGCGCGGCGCCCCGCCGGCCGGTGCAAATCCTACGAGGAATCCATGAAGATCGCACGTACGCTGCTCCATTCCACGCTCGCCGCCGCCACCCTGCTCGCTGCCCCCGCGGCCGCGCAATCGGGGGGCGACCAGGGCACCTTCACGGTCTTCGTGGAAGACCGGCAGGTGGGTACGGAGGAGTTCACCATCGTCCAGAACGGCTCGGGGGACTTGCTGGCCACCGGACGCCTGCGCCTGGGGCTCCCCGACGGCACGCTGGAGCTGGACACCCGGCTGCGCGCCCGCGGCGTGGGCACCGACCCCGTGGAGTACCAGGCCACGGTGGGCGGCAGCGCGCCCAGCCGCACCATCGGCACGGTGGGCGGCGGAAGGTTCAGCGCCAAGATCGTCACCCCGTCCGGCGAGCAGCTGCGCGAGTACGTGGCCAGCAACGGCGCCGTGGTGCTGGACCAGGGCGTGGCGCACCACTACTACTTCCTGGCGCAGCGCACGCACCAGGGCCGCGTGCCCGTCATCGTGCCGCGCGAGAACCGGCAGGTTATCGCCACCGTCACCAGCCGCGGCGAAGAGCGCGTGCGGGTGGGCGGCACCGAGGCCACGCTCTTCCACCTCGTCGTGCAGCCGCAGGGCGGCGACGAGCACCACGTGTGGGTAGATGCGCTCAACCGCGTGATCCGCGTGGAAATCCCCGCCCGCGCCTGGCGCGCCGAGCGAACGCAGGTCCCCCGCTGAGCCGCGGATCGTCACGAAAGCACGAAGCGCCGAAAGCCCCAGGGTTTCCGGCGCTTCGCCGTTGTGGGCGGATCCCGGATCGTCGTCTTGCGTTCCCGCTGCGCCGAACGGCCCGATACGGCCGTAGAACTCGAATGCATGACGGATTCCCGGATTTGCATGAGATGCCGTCGTCCGAGGGAGGACGATCTCGCCGCCGTGCGTCCCCCTGCCTCCCCGACACGGGTCGTCAGTCCGCGCAGGCGGACTTCGTGTAGTCGTTGCGGCGAATTCAGTCGCTCTGCCGTCTCCGCCGATCTCCTGCCCGTCCCGCCGATCCGGGCGCATCCTTCCGCCGCGCCGCCCAACCCTCCCGTCCATCCCCGTGTCCTCCCTTCGCAACCCGGCGCCCGGCATCCTACGTTTCCGCCGTCGGTTTCGTTAACTTGCCTTTCTTCCCCTGAGCGTCACTCACTCCGCTCGCTTCGCCGAGGCTCCCATGTCCGACTTCGCTCCCACGACCGATCATCCGTACGACACCGGCGCGCAGCCGGCGCCGGATCCCGGATCGTTCCCCAAGCGCTTCGTGGACACGCTGTTCTCCCCCGTCGCGCTCTTTCAGCGCTTCAACACCCGCGCGCCATGGGTGGACGCGCTGATCGTGGGCACCGTGCTCATGGCCGCGTTCATGATGATCATTCCGCGCGAGCTCCTAGAGGCGCAGATCCGCGACGCCATGAGCCAGCAGCAGGCGCCTCCCGGGGCACCGGCGCCCAGCATGGACACCATGGTGATGTTCGGGCGCATCGGCGGCGTCGTGAGCCAGCTCGTCGGGGGGCCGCTGATTGCGCTGCTGGTGGCCGGCCTGTGCACGGGGATCTTCGGCAAGCTGATGGACGGCGAGGGGAGCTTTCGCAAGCACCTGGCGGTGGTCAGCCACGCCGGGCTCATCACGCCCCTGGGCTTCGCCATCACCCTCTTCTTCGCCGTGCAGAGCGGAGACATGGCCACGCAGCTCAGCCCGGCCCTGCTCATCCCCGGCCTGGAGGCGGAGTCGTTCGCCTTTCGCGTGCTGAACGCGCTGAGCGTCTTCTACGTGTGGTGGCTGGCGCTCCTGACCGCGGGCGTGTCGTCCGTGAATCGCCGGATTTCGCCCGCAAAGGCGGGCATCGTCATCTTCGCCATCTACCTCGCGGTCGTCGTCGTCATCGCCGCCGTCCGCGGCTGAAACTCCCCGGGGGCGGCGCCGTAGTGGGCCCCGTGGCGGCTCTGGTCCGCCCCTCTCGCAGTACACATCAAGCCCGCTCGACCCATGTCGATTTCTTTCTTTGCCCGCGCCGCCGGGCCGCTCGTGCTTTCCGCCGCGATGGCGCTGCCGGCGGCCGCGCAGCAGCGCGCCGATTCAACGGGCCCCGGCCTCACGATGGAGCAGGCGGTGGCCGCCGCCCGCGAGAACAACCCCGACATGGCGGCCACGCGCAACGACGCCGTGACGTCGCGCGCCGCCGTCCGCGCCGCCCGCGCCGACTTCCTGCCCTCCGCCGACGTGAGCGCCGGCTTCGGCTACACGGCGCCGGGCGTGCAGCGCTTCGGCAGCGAGGTGTTCGGCGACCGGCCCGAGTACTACTCGTCCAACTGGAACGTGGGACTCAACTACCAGATGAGCGGCGCCAAGCTGCTGCAGCCCCGCATCGCGCGGGCGCAGGAGACGGCGACGACCGCCCGCATCGCCGGCTACGAGGCGGACCTGGTGATGCAGGTGCGCCAGCAGTACCTCACGGCCCTGCAGACGAGCGAGGTGGCCACGCAGGCCCAGCGCGAGGTGGAGCGCACCCGCGAGCACGAGCGGCTGGCGCAGGCGCGGCTGGAGGTGGGCACGGGCACGCCGCTGGACCTGCGCCGCGCCCAGGTGGAGCGCGGCCGCGCCGAGGCCAACCTGGTGCAGCAGCAGAACGCGTACGACACGGAAGTGCTGCGCCTGGGGCTGCTGATGGGCGTGGAGCTGCCGGACGGCACGCGGCTCAGCAGCGCCTTCGAGCTCTTCGAGCCCCGCTGGACGGCGCAGGAGCTGGTGGGGATGGCGCTGGAGAACAATCCCGGCCTGCTCACCGCCCGCGCCAACACCGGCGCCGCCAGCACGCAGGTGCGCGCCGCCCGCTCCGCCTACCTGCCCAGCCTGAGCTTCCAGGTGGGGATGGTGGGCTCCGTGTACAGCGCCGGCAACATCGACCCGCTGGTGCAGCAGCAGCTGGGCAGCCTGCAGGGCGCCTTCTCGTCGTGCACGCAGAACAACCAGCTGCGCGTGGCGGCGGGGCTTTCGCCCGTGAGCTGCGCCCAGTTCAACACCGAGGACCCCGTGGTCCGCGCCGCCGTGCGCCAGCAGGTGGAAGAGGGCAACCCCAGCTTTCCCTTCGGCTACGAGCGGCAGCCCCTGCAGGCCAGCATGAGCATTTCGCTCCCCCTGTTCGACGGGCTGAACCGCGAGCGCCGCGTGACCGAGGCGCGCGTGGCCGAGAGCGACGCCCGCCTGGCCGTCACCGCGCGCGAGCAGCGGCTCACGGCCGACGTGCGCGCCGGGCTGCTGACCATGCAGTCGGCCTACCGCGCCGCGGCCCTGCAGCGCGAGGTGGCCGCCAACGCCTCCGAAGAGCTGCGCATGGCCCGCGAGCGCTTTCGCCTGGGCGCCACCGCCTCGCTGGAGGTG
>DASQZE010000250.1:0-3302 GCA_035638875.1 Longimicrobium sp. | reverse complement strand
CGCGCGGAGGCACATGAGCCACCTGACCAAGTGGCTGTTCTTCAACCTGATGTTCGGTGCCATCCCGTACACGCTCGTCGTGGCGCTGAACCAGCTGCAGTCTCCGGGCTCGCCCCTGCTGCACCCCTCGTCCGAGGTGCTGTTCATCGCCGTCGTGGCGACGTCCAGCGCCCTGGGCGAGCTGTGGGATGGGGAGGAGCACAGGTTCCCGCCTCGATCTCGTTGGCGGGTCAAGTGGCAGCTGTTCCTGCTCTTTGGACTCTTGATGGCCAGCCTCTTGTACGGTGCGTACGCTTACCATAGTTTGATGAGCCCCGGGCGCGCATCGGCAATCGATTGTGCTGCCGTTGCGGCGCAGGCAGCCGGCCGGCGGCACTCGACGCCGAATGCGGGGTTCCTGATCCCGTGGATTGAGCCGTGCCGCCAATGGGCGCAGGTGCAGGCCCGCTTCTTTCTGATCTCCCTCTGGCTTACGGGGGGCTTGGCCGCAGCCAGCACGGTCGCGGTGTACGTGTACTCAGGCAGCAACGGAGGACGTCGCCATGGAATGGTATGAGTGGTTTTTCGCCATGGGCATCTTTGGCTGCGGAATGAGCGCCATCGCCATTGCCCAGGGCCTGTACACCATCATCCGCGAGCGCGGGCCCAACGGCGACGAGCTGCGCAGGCGCCGATTGGGCCGCTGAGCTCCAGGGCGTCACGAGCCCCCGCGCCGCCGGGGGCTCGGTCGTTTCCGGCTCTCGCAGCGGAACGGACGGCGGGCTGCGGTGTCGTTTATCTCCATGCATCCCAATCCCTTGTTCGATGCACACGCGCCGGGTGACCGGCCGCGGTCGCTGTACGTGCACGTGCCGTTCTGCACGCGGCGGTGCTCGTACTGCGACTTTGCCGTGCAGGCCACGCGCGAGGCACCCACGGCGGAGTGGATGGACGCCGTCGCGGGGGAGATGCGGATGCTGGCGGAGGAGCGCGGGTGGGATGGACCCCTGCAGCTGGACACCGTCTACGTGGGCGGCGGTACACCCTCGCTGCTGGGGCCGGACGCCATGGCGACGCTCCGCGACCGGCTGCGCCCCTGGGCGGAGTGGGACGACGACGCGGAGTGGACCTGCGAGGCGAACCCGGAGAGCTTCACGCCCGACGTGGCGCGCGGGTGGCGGGCGGCGGGGGTGAACCGCATCTCCCTGGGTGCGCAGACGTTCCACGAGCCCACGCTGCGGTGGATGGGCCGGCTGCACGGCCCCGACGGCCCGGCGCGCGCGTTCGGAGCGGCGCGGGAGGCGGGGATCGGCAACGTGAGCGTGGACCTGATCTTCGGCGTGCCGGCGCGGCTGGAGCGTGACTGGGGGGCGGACCTGGTGCAGGCGCTGCTCCTGGAGCCGGAGCACGTCTCGCTCTACGGCCTCACCGCGGAGGCCGCGGCCCCGCTGGGGCGCTGGGTGGGCGAAGGGCGCGAGACGCTGGCGGACGAGGACCGCTACGCCGACGAATACATGCTGGCCCACACCACGCTCACGGGCGCGGGGTTCGAGCACTACGAGGTGAGCAACTTCGGGCTGCCGGGGCTGCGCTCGCGCCACAACTTCGCCTACTGGACGGGCGAGCCGTACGGGGCGCTGGGCCCGGGCTCACACGCGTTCTATCCGCCCCTGCGGCGCTGGAACGTGCGCTCCTGGGACGCGTACCGCGACCACGTGGCCGCCGGCCGCCTGCCCACGGACGACGAGGAGACGGTGGACGCGGACACGGGCGGGCTGGAGCGGGCGTGGCTGCTGCTGCGCACGGACCAGGGGTGGCCGCTGGACGACGCGGGCGACGCGGTCCATCGCCTGGCGGACGGGTGGACGGAGCGGCGGCTGGCGCGGGTCTCGGATGGGCGGTTGCGGCTGACGGCGGAGGGGTGGCTGCTGCTGGACACCCTCGCCGTGCAGATGGCCACGGCGGCGGAAGCGGACGAGCGCGCTGCAGCTTTGACAGGGTGACGGGCGCGGCGCGCGCGGAACCCGGCCGGATCGGCGGGTCAGGGCGCGCCCCGGTCTTGCGTGGAACGGACGCGTGCGGAGGGCCGCGCGCGACAGGGTGGAGGCGTTTGTTCCCCCGGAAGTGGTGGCGGTGCACGGGATTGACCGCGCGCGCGTCCGGGGGCAGATTCATCGGGTTTTGCTCCTGCTTCCCCGGCCGCATAGCAATGACGGGAGAACCTCTCTCCGAACGCGAGCACCAGATCCTCGAGGCGGTGATCCGCACCTACGTGGAGACCGCCGAGCCTACCGGAAGCCGCACCGTGGCGCGCCGGTTCCGGCTCGGCATCTCGCCGGCGACGGTGCGCAACACCATGAGCGACCTGGAGGACAAGGGCTACCTGTACCACCCGCACACGTCCGCGGGGCGGGTGCCGACGGACATCGCGTACCGCCTGTACGTGGACGCGCTCATGGACCGGCAGGCGCTCTCCGAGGCGGAGCGGGTGAACCTGCGGCAGGAGCTGCGGTACGAGGGCGAGGGCGCGGCCATCGAGCGGCTGCTGCGCCGCGCCGCCCAGGTGCTGGGGCTGCTGACGCAGGAGCTGGGGATCGCCGCCGCGCCGCGGCTGGAGGACGCCACGCTGGAGCGGCTGGACCTGATCCACGTGAGCGAGCAGCGGGTGCTGCTGGTGATGTCGCTGCGCGCGGCGGGGGTGCGCACGGTGTACGTGGACGTGCCGGCCACCATCCCGGCGGGGGCGCTGCCCCCCGTGGCGGCCATCCTGAACGAGCGGCTGGCGGGGCACACGCTGCGGGAGATCCGCGCGACGCTCCCGTCCCGCCTGCGCGACACGGTGTCCCTGGACGATCCCGGCGCCGGGCTGCTGAACGTGTTCCTGCAGTCCGCCGACGAGATGTTCGCGCCGGTGACGCGCCCGCAGGACGACCTGGTGCTGGGGAGCGCCGCCGTCCTCGCGGAGCAGCCGGAGTTCGCCAGCGGCGAGCGGCTCAAGTCGCTCATTACGCTCACGGAGCGCCGCGACCTGCTCAAGACGGCCGTCGCCGCGCGCGGGACGGGCGAGGGGCTCAAGGTGACGATCGGCGTGGAGCACGGGGACCCGGCGCTCTCCGGCTTTACCCTGGTGACCTCGGAGTACCACGTGGGCGGGCTCAAGGGCGTGATCGGCGTCATCGGCCCCACGCGCATGCCGTACGAGCGGGTCATCGCGATGGTGGAGAGCACCTCGGCGCTGGTGAGCGAGCTGCTGGTCTGAGGATCGGCGGAGCCGGCGAAGTTCGGGCCGAGCGAATGAATTCGCCGCAACGACTACACGAAGT
>DASQZE010000249.1:0-1671 GCA_035638875.1 Longimicrobium sp. | reverse complement strand
CAAGGCGATTCCGGACGGAGTGGCGGATGGCGCGCGCCACCTTCCCTCATCCCCGCGGGACGATTACAATCCGCCAGCTTTTCGCGCCGATCGCGCGCCCCCGCTCCCCTCCGCCGGCAAGTCCTCGTGAGCGCTTCAGCCATCCACATCCCCCCCGACACCCTGGCCGCCCACCGCGGGCTTTCCCCCGCTTCCGGGCGCCTGCTGGAGCACCTGGCGGAGACCCCGGATGACGCGCGGCAGCTGGAGGGGCTGGACGAGGTGCTGCCCAAGTGGTGGTTCACCTACGACTACACGCCGCTCACCTGGCCCGTGCTGGTGGACGCGGAAAAGCAGGCGGAGCTGCGGCGGGCCACGGAGGGCGTGTGCGCGCTCATCAAGGCCATCCCCGCCGTCATCTTTGACGGCGACATGCAGGCCATGGCGGACTTCTACGGCTACCAGGACGCGGGGTACCTGGAAATGCTCTTCGAGCTGCCCAACGCCCTGGACACCACCCTCGCCCGCTGCGACTTCATCGACACGGCGGACGGGCTCAAGTGCTGCGAGGTGAACCTGGCGGCCAACATTGGCGGATGGCAGCACCGGTTCTGGGAAGACACGTACATGAACCACCCCGTGCTCAACGCGTTCGCCGCGCGCGAGGGCATCACCCTGCGCTGGCGCGATACGCTGCGCGCCATCTGCCAGGCCGTGGTGGAAGACGCCGTGGAGACGGGGATGGCGGACGCCGGCGAGCTGAACATCGTAGTCGGCTCCGCCTCGTTCACGCCATGGGCGGCACAGTATGCACAGGAGCTGTACGCGCAGCTGCTCGCCGAGACGGGGAGCGGCCTTTCGGGCCAGCTCTGGCTGTCCGAAGACCCGGACAACGAGTTGGAGTTCCGCGGGCGTGTGGGGTACCTGCACGGCAAGCGGGTTCACGTGGCCATCGAGTACGGCGTGGTGTTGGAGAAGAAGATCCATCGGGCGCAGGTGGCGGGGACCCTGCGCGTCTACAACGGCGGGCTCACCCTGTACCTGGTGAACAAGCGCAACCTCGCGCTGCTGTCGGAGAACGAGGCGCTGGAGTTCTGGACGGACGAGGACCGCGACCTCATCCGCGCGCACATCCCCTGGACGCGCCTGCTCGCGCCCCGCGCCACCACGTATCGCGGCGAGCCGGTGGAGTTTCCCGCCTTTCTGCTGGAGCGGCGCGCGGACGTGGTGCTCAAGCGCGGCGCGGGGATCGGCGGCGCGGACGTGCACGTGGGGCGCTTCATGGAGGCGGATGCGTGGGCGGACCGGGTGTGGGAGGCCATGGACGAGGGCGGATGGGTCGTGCAGGAGTACGTGGAGTCCAAGCCGTACTTCTTTCCCCCCGCGGCGGGCGCGGCGCCCGTGGCCCAGTCGGTGATCTGGGGGTTGTTCCTGGCCGGCTGGCGCTACGCGGGCGCATGGCTGCGTATGATGCCGGCCGGAAAGGGCGACGGCATCGTAAACAGCGTCCGCGGTGCGGCCGAGGGAGCGGTGCTGGAAATCGGCTGAGGTTTCGGCAGGATGCGTGTGCGTCCACGAGCCGGGCGTGCTAGGAGCGAGGAGCGGCAGCGCCGAGCGCGAAGGGCGGGCGGTGGATGAGGGCGACGGCCGGAACCGGAGCGAATAAACTCGCGGCTACAACTTTACACTGTC
>DASQZE010000248.1:0-7505 GCA_035638875.1 Longimicrobium sp. | reverse complement strand
GTCGCGTGCACGCCGGGCGCGGCGCAGGACACGGCCTCCGTCACCGCGGCGGTCGACAGCACGTGGCGCCAGCACGCCACCGCCGGCGAGGCCGCGCGCGCCGCGGGCGATTGGGGCGCGTGGCGCTACCACCTTGTACGCGTGCGTGAGGTGGTGGGCTATCACCCGTCCATCGTCTACAACCTCGCGCGGGCGGACGCGCGCCTGGAGCGCACGGAAGACGCGTTCGCCTGGCTGCAGACGTACGCCGCCACGGGCCTTACCCGCGACGTGGCGGCGGACTCGGCGTTCTTCGGGATGCACGGCTCGCCGGCGTGGACGGCGCTCGTGGAGCGCATCGCGGGCAACGCGCGGCCCGTGGGCTCCGCGCAACCGGCGTTCGCGCTCACGGACTCGGCGTTCCTGCCGGAGGGGATCGCGTTCGATCCGCAGACGCGGCGCTTCTTCCTGTCCAGCATCCGCTCCGGCGCCATCGCGGCGTACGCGGCGGACGGCAGCGGCTTCCGCGAGTTCGTGCCGCCGCGGCGCGACGGGCAGTGGGCCATGCTGGCACTGGCGGTGGATTCGGCCAGCCGCACGCTCTGGGCGACGACGGCCGCCATCCCCCTCTACGGCGCGTACCAGGCCGCGGACTCCGGCCGCTCCGCCGTGCTGGCGTATGACCTGGACTCCGGCGCCCTTCGCCGCCGCTGGGACGCACCCGCCGGCCGCCACCAGCTCGGCGACATGACCGTGGGGCCAGACGGCACGGTGTACGTGTCGGATGCGGACGAGGGCGCGGTGTACCGCATTGCCCGCGGCGGCACGGAGCTGGAACGGTTCGCGTCCGGCGAGCTGGTGTCGCCGCAGGGGCTGGCCGTGGCGTCGGACGGGCGGCGGCTGCTGGTGGCGGACTACGTGCGCGGTATCGCGGCCATCGACCGGGAAAGCGGCGACGTCACCTGGCTCGAGGTGGCGGATTCCACGGCCGTCAGCGGCATCGACGGGCTGTTGCGCGTGGGGCACTCCCTGATCGCCGTGCAGAACGGCGTGGCGCCCAAACGCGTCATCGAGCTGCGGATGGACGACGCGGAGATGCGCATCACCGGATGGGTCGCGATGGAATCCGGCACGCCGCGGATGACGGAGCCCACGCACGCCGTGGTCGTGGGCGGCGAGGTGTTCTTCATCCCCGATAGCGGCTGGGATCGCCTGAACCCGGACGGCACCCTCAAGCCGGGGATGGTGCTGGAGCCCGCGCACGTGCTGCGGCTGCGGGTGCCGTGAGGCGTCAGCGGGCGACGCGCAGGGTGAGGAATCACGGCAAAAGACGGTGGGATTGGATCCAGCGGGGATCGCAGAAACCCGTCCTGAGCGGATAGATCCGCCGCAGCAACAGCGGAAAGCCTCACAATCTGCGTGAGGCTTCAACTGCTGAACCTCGCTCCGGTGCACTCACCCGATCGCGGCACGAGCTGTCGGCGAAGGCCGACATCACGTTTTCGGTGCCGCGACTTCAGTCGCCGGGCTCCCCGACGCGGCTCCGCCACCCCTCCAACCTTCACGATCACGGCGGCATCCCGCGCGGGGTGCCGCCGTTTCGCATCCATCCATCCAAGGCATTCGAACGGTGACATCCGAACGGAAGCGAACAGCCGTACAACCTTATACATCATCCTCTATAAACATTATACAAACATTGTACAATGGCATGCGTCTTGCTCTTCCCCGGCGCATCTCGGCAGCGGTTGCTGCAGGGGTCGAAAAATCCTGGAACCGGAGCACTTCGCATGAAGATTCGATCGACGATGGCCGCAGTGATGATGGCGGCCGGCCTCGCCGCAGCACCCGCGGCAGCGCAGCAGAACATCGTGCAGGTGGCGAGCGGCAACGACAACTTCGAGACGCTGGTGCAGGCCGTCACGGCCGCCAACCTGGCCGGGGCGCTCAGCGGCACGGGCCCCTTCACGGTCTTCGCGCCCACGGACGCGGCGTTCGACAAGCTTCCCAGCGGCGCGCTCAACGGCCTGCTGGGCAACCAGCCGGCGCTGCGCAACGTGCTGACCTACCACGTGGTGCAGGGCGAGCTCACGGCCGCCGCGCTGCAGGGCCGCAGCTACGTGACCGCGCTGAACGGCGACCGCATCCCGGTACGCGTGATGGAGGGCAAGGTGATGGTGGGCAACGCCATGGTGACGATGGCCGACGTGGACGCCAGCAACGGCGTGATCCACGCCATCGACGGCGTGCTGATGCCGCCCGAGCCGATGATCAAGTGAAGATGATCGCGCGGGCCGCGGCGCTGCTGCTCGCGGCCGCGGCGGTCCCCTCCACCGCCGGCGCGCAACGAACCGCGCCGGTGGTGGTGGTTTCCGTGGCGGAGCGGATGCTGTGGGTGGTGCAGGACGGCGACACCCTGCTCGCCACCCCCGTGGCCGTGGGCTCGGGCGATACGCTGAGCCACGCGGGCCGCCGCTGGACCTTCCGCACGCCGGAGGGGGAGCGGCGGGTGCTGCGCAAGGAGGCGGACCCGGTGTGGGTGCCGCCTCTCTGGCACTTCGTGGAGCAGGCCCGGAAGACGGGCCGCCCCCTGGTGGAGCTGCGGGCAGGCCGGCCGCACCGCTTTCCCGACGGCAGCCGCGTGGAGGTGCGCGACGGCTTCGTGGGGCACCGGCTGGCGAACGGCGCGTGGATCCCGTGGGAGCCGGGGCAGGAGGTGGTCATCAACGGCATCCTCTTCGTGCCGCCGCTGGGGACGGAAAACCGCCGCGTGCGGGGCGAGCTGGGCGCCTACAAGCTGGACCTGGGCGATGGATACCTGCTGCACGGCACCCCCCACCAGGACTCGTTCGGCAATGCGGTGACGCACGGCTGCATCCGCGTCCCCGACGACGCCCTGCGCACGCTGTACCAACGGGTGCCCGTCGGCGCGCGGGTCATCATCCGGTGAGATAGGCTTTCCGGCGGGCCAGGCACGCGAAGCAGGAAGACGAACAGACCGCTGCGAACCGGGCCCAGCAGCGGCAGCGACCATCCGTCCTGAGCGGATAAATCCGCCGCTGGGAAAGCCATAAGCCCCGTCTCGGCTCGCTCCGCTCGCCGAACGAGGCTTCAACTGCCTCAGCGGGGCTTGGCCGGCGGCGTGGCACTGGCCCGTGACGGACAGTCCGCGCAGGCGGACTTCGTGTAGTTGTAGCGGCGAATTTATTCGCTCGGCTGGGGGCGGGTGCCGCTCTTCCCGGGCGAAGGAGCACCAAGCCAGCAGTCGCGCAGGCGGACTTCGTGTGTTTGTTGCGGCGAATTCATTCGCTCTGCCCGGCCGGGGGACAACGGAAAACGGCGGCACCCCGCGCAGGGTGCCGCCGCTTCGTCATCCATCCACCAATCCGGCCGATTCAGCTAATCCGCCGATCCGACGAACCGAGCCCGTTCGATCCGAAATCCGGCCAGTCCGCCGTCCTACGCGCAGCCGCAGCCGCTCGAGCGGACGGTCTCATCCTCCATCGCCACCTCGGCGGGGGTGGGCGCGAGCGCGTTGGGCGACAGCTCCAGCATGCGGCGCAGCGAGCGCTCGGCACGCACGCGCACGTCCTCATCCAGCGTGAGCTCGTGCGCCTGGTGGTCCAGGCACCACGCCAGCTTGGCCAGCGTGTTGACCTTCATGTTGCCGCAGATGGCCGCGCCCGAGAGCGGCACCAGCGTCTTTTCGGGAAAGCGCGCCTTCATGCGGTCCACGATGCCGCGCTCCGTGCCGAAGATCACCTCGTCGTTCTGCTCGGCGATGTCCACCATCTTGGCCGTGGAGGCCACGACGTCCGCGTGGGCCAGCAGGTCGGCGCGGGCCTCCGGGTGAATGACCACGAGCGCGCGCGGATGCTTCTTCTTGGCCGCCGCCAGCTCGTCCAGCACCAGGTCGTCGTGCACGTAGCAGTAGCCGTCCCAGGCCACGATGCTCCCCGGCTGCACGGGGCCGCCCTCGCGCCCGGCGATCACGTACGGGCGGCCGCTCTTTTCCGCCGTGTACCGGGCCAGGTTGCGGTCCGGGACAAAGAGGATCGTCTTGTCGAGCGGGATGCTGTCCACCACCTGCACCGCGTTGGCCGAGGTGCAGCAGTAGTCGCTTTCCGCCTTGACCTCGGCCGTGGAATTCACGTAGGCCACGACGACCGCGTCCGGGTACTTCGTCTTGAGAAGGCGCAGCGCGTCGCCCGTGACGAAGTCGGCCATGGGGCAGCCGGCGCGCAGGTCCGGCATGAGCACCTGCTTTTGCGGCGACAGGATCTTGGCCGTCTCGGCCATGAAGTGCACCCCGCAGAAGACGATCACGTCCGCGTCGGTGCGCGCCGCCTCCTGCGACAGCCCCAGCGAGTCGCCCAGGAAGTCGCTGACCTCCTGGATCTCCACGCGCTGGTAGTTGTGGCCCAGGATCACGGCGTTCAGCTCGGCCTTGCGGCGGCGGATGCGCTCCGCCAGCTCCTCGCGCGGCAGCCGCGCGTACTCCAGCGGCGAACGCAGGGTCTCGGAGATCTGGATCACGTCGTCACCTTCGAAAGAACGGGCATCCCGTCGCGGACGGGCACCGGAACACGTTCGGATTCAACCACTTACGTCAAACGGGACCCTGGTGCGTTCCCGCGGACATCAATCAAACGCATCGGGGGCGTTTCCGCAATAGGCTCGCAACGAGAACGTTACGAGACGGCGTGCACACACGCAAAAAGGCCCGCGGGAGCGAGTCCCGCGGGCCCTTCGCGATCCGCTGGTGGAGCGGGATCAGACCGTGAACGAGCTGCCGCAGCCGCAGCCGCCGCTGGCGTTCGGGTTGTTGAACGTAAAGCCGGAGCCCTGGAAGGTGCTCACGTAATCGATCTCCACCCCGGTCAGGTACTGCAGGCTGAAGGGATCCACGAAGAGGCGGATGCCCTCGGAGTCGAGCACGATGTCGTCCTCGCCCGGCTCGTCCTCGATGTTGAGCCCGTACTGAAAACCCGAGCAGCCGCCCGGGAGCACGCCCACGCGCAGGCCGGCGGTGTCGGCCGCGCCCTGCTCCTCGATGTAGCGCCGGACCTCGGTGGCCGCGGTGGCCGAGAGGTTGACGGGGAAGGCCGGAGCCTCGGTCTGGGTGGTGATGGTCTCTGCCTGCATCGGTGATCCCCCGCTGTGTCGGGTGAGCGCGGAACCGCGCATCTACCGTTGTTCAAACGATTTGTACCCCCACCGGACCTGCAGGTTTCACGCCTGCTGGCGGCCCGGCCGGGACTGCTCGATCAAAGATAATCAAGGTTGCAATCCTTCACCACCTTTCCGTTTCGGCCAGGATGTGATCCACGGCCGCGGAAACGGTGTGGACGGTGACCGCCCACGGCATTCCGGCCGCCCCGCCGGGATCGGTATCGGGCCCGCACACCAGGATTCCGCGCCCCCCGAAGCGCCCCGCCGGCTCCAGGTCGCGCGGGCGGTCGCCCACCCACCAGCTTTGGGCCAGGTCGAGCCCATGTTCGCGGGCGGCCCGCAGGTACATCCCCGCGCCCGGCTTGCGGTCGGCGTCGGGAGCGCCCGTGTCCTCGTGCGAGGGGGCATGGTACGACGCGTCCAGCCGGGCGCCGTGCGCGGCCAGGTCGGCCACCAGGCGGGCGTGCACGGCCTGGTAGTCGGCCTCGGTGAAGTAGCCGCGCCCGATGCCGGACTGATTGGTGGCCAGCACGGCGTAGGCGCCCACCGCGTTCAGTCGCGCCACGGCCTCACCCGCGCCGGGGAGCAGCTCCACACCGTCCGGGTCCGCCAGGTAGTGGCGGTCGATGATGAGCGTGCCGTCGCGGTCCAGGAAGACGGCGGGGCGCAGCGATTCGGGCATCGCGGAGGTGGAGGAAGGGATCGGGTCGTCCGAGCGAATGTGGATGCGGAGGGGCCGTGCGTCAACGCGGGCTCCGCTCACCACGGCAGACTGTGTCCCCCACCCCCCGGCCCACCCCCCGGCCCCCTCCCCTGGCAAACTGCGCCGGGAGAGGGGGAGAACGGCGGTTCAGGCGCGGGGGCGGATGCTGTACAGCGGGCGAGAGCCCCCGCCCCCCCGGCCCCCCTCCCCCGCTTCGCGGGCAGGAGGGGGGGAGAGCTTCCGGCGCGAGGGCAGGCATCCGGCGAGCGCCCCCACCCGCTCGATACCTCGCGACCTCCCCCAAATCTGGGGGAGGTGTTGGTCTCCACACCGGGCTTCGTGCCGGCGTGGCACTCGCCCGTGACGGACAGTCCGCGCAGGCGGACTTCGTGTCTTTGTTGCGGCGAATTCATTCGCTCGGCCCGCCCTCGTGCCGCGCCCAGATTCCACCTCCGAACGATCCGTCGTCATCCGCATAAACGACGAGGGGCGCGGATCATCCGCGATCCGCGCCCCCGTTCGTTCATCCGCCATCCTCCGCCGTCATCCATCCACCCCCCGCCAAACCGCCGAAACCGCCGCGACCGATCGGCGGCGCGACGGATCAGCCGGCGGTGATGTTGAAGCCGGCGTCCACGAACATCGTCTCGCCCGTCATCCCGCTGGCAAGGTCGGAGGCGAGGAACAGGCAGGCGCGGCCCACCTCTTCCGTTTCCACGGTGCGCTTGAGGGGCGCCCGCTCGGCGGTGATCCTCATCAGGTCGCGGAAGTGCGCCACGCCACGCGCCGCCAGCGTGTTGATGGCACCGGCGGAGATGGTGTTCACGCGGATGTTCCTGGGGCCCAGGTCCACGGCCAGGTAGCGCACCGACGCCTCCAGCGACGCCTTGGCCACGCCCATCACGTTGTAGCCCGGCACGGCCTTTTGCGAGCCGTAGTACGTCATGCAGACAATGCTGCCGCCCTCCGTCATCAGCGGGGCGGCGGCGCGAGAGAGCGCCACCAGCGAGTACGCGCTGATGTCGTGCGCCGCCAGGAAGTCCTCGCGCTGCGTCTCCAGGAACGAGTTGGCCATGGCCGCCTTGGGCGCGAAGGCCACCGAGTGCAGCACGAAGTCCAGCCGCCCCCACTTTTCGCGGAGCGCATCGAACACGAACGCGATCTGCGCGTCGTCGCGCACGTCCAGGTCGTACAGCGGCACCTCTTCGCCCAGGTTGGCGACGGTGCGGGCCACGCGGTCGCGCATGATCTCGCCCTGGTACGTAAAGGCGAGCTCCATCCCCGACGCGCGCAGCACCTCGGCGCATCCCCAGGCGATGGAGTTCTGGTTGGCGACCCCGACGATCAGGCCCTTCTTCCCCGCCAGCAGACCGGCGAGCGGCGAGTTCTCGGACATGGCTTCCGTTCGTGATGTATGTTGATGGCGGTACTGCACCAACCTCATGTACGGCTTCGATTTTCCCTGCACGATCCGGGCGTGGGCACGTCGGGCACCCGCAGGGGATGACGGTCGGTTTCCCGCGGATGGATCGCGCCGGCAGCGCAGCGCCCCCCTCCCCGACCCTCCTCCGCAAACTGCGCGGGGGAGGGAGAAAACCCCGGTCCGCGAGCCAGACTGTCATGCCGAGCGAAGCGCCCGGCGACACTCGCC
>DASQZE010000247.1:0-1549 GCA_035638875.1 Longimicrobium sp. | reverse complement strand
CGGACGCGCGGCCGGCGGAGGCCATCATGCTGGGCGACACGCCGTACGACGTGGAGGCCTCCGGACGCGCCGGCGTGCGGTGCGTGGCCCTGCGCTGCGGCGGCTGGGGCGACGACGAGCTGGGCGACGCGGTTGCGGTCTATGCCGATCCCGCCGATCTTCTGGCGCGGTACGACGAGTCGCCGTTCGCCGGGGGTAGCGCGCGCGACGGCTGAACAGGGCGATCACACGAGCATTCCGGACCGGGGGAGAACGCGCTTCTCCCCCGGTTTCCGTCTACGGAGCGCGAAAGGCAACGCGGGATGTCGATGCAGGACGGGGGTGCGGAGTCCGCCGCGGCCGAGCTGGGCGCCACGGAGCTGGGGGCCGAGGCCACGGCGCCCGTGCCGGGGTGGGGATGGACGGAGACGGCGCTGTCGCTGATGGTGTTCGTGTGGGGCGTGAACTTCGCCGTGGTCAAGCACGCGCTGGCCACCTTCGATCCGCTGGCCTTCAACGCCCTGCGCTTCGTGATCGCGTCGGTGCTGGTGTTCGCCGTGCTCCAGGTGCGCGGTGAGCTGGGGATGCTGCCGGACCGGCGCGACGTGCCCCGCATCGTCATGCTGGGGCTGCTGGGCAACGTGCTGTACCAGATGTGCTTCATCCTGGGGCTGGACCGCAGCCGCGCCGGGCACGCCAGCGTGCTGCTCGCGCTCACGCCCATCATGACGGCCTTTCTCTCCATGCTCACGGGCCACGAGCGGCCGGGGCCGCGCACGTGGGGCGGCGCCATGCTCTCCATCCTGGGCATCGGCCTGGTGAGCGGCGCGGCCATCCGCCTGGAGGGGCGCGCGGCGCTCGTGGGCGACGCCATCCTGGTGACGGCGTGCGCGGCGTGGGCGCTGTACACGGTGGGGGCGCGGCCCATCGTGCGCCGCTACGGGGCCGTGCGCACGACCGCGTGGACAATGTGGATCGGCGCGGTGGGGCTGATCGCCATCGGCACGCCGGCCATCCTGCGGCAGGACTGGGGGGCGCTGGATGCGGGGGCATGGGGCGGGCTGGTGTTCTCGGCCACGTTCGCCATCGGGCTGGCGTACCTGATCTGGTACCGCGGCGTGGAGCGCATCGGCAACACGCGCACGGCCATCTTCAGCAACCTGACGCCCGTGGTGGCGCTGGCGGCGAGCGCCGTGCTGCTGCGGGAGGCGCCGTCCGCCCTCGCGTTGGCCGGCGCGGCGCTGACGCTCGGGGGCGTGATGATCGTGCGGTCGGATCCCGGCTCGGCGGGGTGATGGGCAGTGCGGAAGTGCGAAAGTGCGGAAGTGCGGAAGTGCGAAAGTGCGAAAGTGCGAAAGTCGAAGATAGCACAGGTCAGGGCACGGAGATCGATTCTCGCGGGAGCTGGGTTTTACGGCAGTTTCACGCAGAAGGCGCGGAGACGAACAGCGAGGACGCAGAGAAAAGATGAGAGATGCTCCAGCCGGCGGAGCGGTCTCTCGGCTTTTCCCTCTGCGTCCTCGTTTTTTAGCCCTGCGTCCTCTGCGTGAAACTGTCGTTCGCCCGACGT
>DASQZE010000246.1:0-5951 GCA_035638875.1 Longimicrobium sp. | reverse complement strand
CTGTCGCGGCGCGTGCTGTCGTTCTGGATGGGATCCAGGTACACGCCGCGCTTGAGCCCCCGCACGGTCGCGACGTCCACCTCGCCCTCCGTGAAGGCGAGGTCGATGGTGTCGGCGATCACGTAGTTGATGCCCACCTTGCCGTTGGGATTGCGCTGCTGCTCCTCGCGGCTGGGCCGCAGCCGGTACAGCGACCGCGCGCTCCCCACGGCCAGCATCCGTTCCAGCTCCGCGTTCGCCGAGTCGGGCCGCGCCGCCGGCGGTGGCCGCACCAGGCCGGACGCGGGCGCCGCGGGCGTGGAATCCGCCCCCGCCGTGTCCGCCGCGGCAGCCGCCGAACCACCGCGGGCGGAATCCGCGCCGGCGGAGTCGGAGGCGAAGAAGCCGGTGATGGTATCGGCGAAGATCAGGTCGCGCTCGCCCAGCGCCAGCCCGGAGACCGTGTCCGGCGCGGCGGCCGTCGTGTCGGCGGGATTGGGCCCGCGGGCGCGAAGGGTATCCCACGCCTGCCCCTGCGCCGTGCCGATGGCGACCACCTGCCGGATGCGCTGCCCGGGGGTGAGCGCCTCGAGCGAATCGGCCTCCATGCGAAAGCCGCGCGCCAGGGCCACGGACCGCCCCGTGCCGCCCGCCGCGCCGTCCGCCGTGGCGACGTGGCCGCTCACCAGCCGCTGCAGCGAGTCGCGGGCAAAGAAGAGCTGCAGCTGCGGGCCCGTGACGCGCATCCGCTCCTCCACCAGCCGGGCGTTGCCGCGGCTCAGCACGCGCTCCAGGCTGCCCTCCGCCAGGTCCGCCTCGATGAAGTCGCCCGTGAGGTCGTAGCGCTCGCCCTTGGCACGCGCGTTGGTGCGCAGCTCCATGCGCTCCTGCGTGGCGTCGTAGTACGCCGTCTGGCCCCAGGCATCCATGTCCTTGCCCTCGATCACCACGTTGCCCTCGGCGTTCACGTGGTTCTCGCCCACGGTGGTGATGCGGTCGGCATCCACCTCCATGGGGTCGCGCCCGCGGCTGCCGCTGCGGGGCACCACCGTCAGGTGCGGGCGCTCCGTGGCGATGGCCTGCGCGTCCGGCCGGCCCGGCGCCGCGCGAAAGTACTCCAGGTTGGGCCCGCGCAGGGTGGATCCGCGGTTCTTGTCCGTGAAGACGACGCTCCCCGTGGCCCACAGCCGGCCCGTGTTGCCGTTGTAGGTGGCATAGTCCGACGTGAGCGACCGGCCCGGGTCCTGGTAGTCCACCCGGCGGAACAGGTGCACCTCGTTGATGGCCTCGTACAGCACGGCGCTGTCCGCGCGCAGCTCCTCGCCGTTGCTGCACTGCACCAGCAGCGGGCCGCCCGCGTTCACCACGCGCTGCCCTTCCGCGCCCACGGAGATCCACGTCCCCGTCTGGTAGATGAGGTTGCACACGTTCTGCGCCCGCGCGTCCGTCGCGAAGACGGAGACGAGGGCGGCGAGCGCCAGCGGGACGATGCGGCGGAGGCTCACAGCGGGCCTCCCGCCTGGTTCACCTGCACGCCCGAGCTCTTGGCGTTCTCGCCCTGGATGTTGGTGAACCGCGTGTCGCTGGTGAACTTGTCGCTCGTGAACGACTCGCCCTGTTTTTCCACGAACGTTTCGCGGTCGCTCCACACGCGGTCTCCGCGCTGGTCGTAGTGCAGCTCCTCGCTGCGGATGGTGCGCTTGATCCCCTTTTCGTCGTACGTGATCAGCACCACGTTGCCGCGCGCCACCATGATGCCCGTGCGGGTGTCGTAGTCGCCCGTCTTGCTGGTGAGCACGCCGGGCTTGGTGCCGCCCTGGTCGTAGAACGTCAGGCGCACGTTGCGCAGCTCCGTGACGTCGGCGTTGCCGGGGCGCTGGAACGCCGTGTCGCCGTACAGGTCGGCCTTGAGCACCCCGCCCTCGGAGAGCTTGAGGTTCATGCCGTACGTGCGCTGGCTGGCGTCCGCGTCGGCCGCCACGGGGGCGGACGACACGGGCGCGGGCTCGCACGCGGCGAGCGCCATCAGCCCCAGGATCCACAGCAGGTTCCGCATCCGCTTCAAACCGCTCCCGCCCGCATCAGGTCGTGAAGGTGAACCATCCCCACCAGCCGCCCCGCGTCGTCCACCACGGGAAGCGCCATGACGCCCGCCCGCTCCATCACGCCCACGGCGGCGGCGGCGAGCTGGTCCGGCTCTGCGGTTCGGGGAGTTCTCGTCATCACTTCGGATACGGAGATTGGGAAAAAGTGTTCCTCGCGCTCCATCAGTCGCGTCAGGTCTCCGGACGTGACCACGCCCTGCAGCAGCCCGTCCGCGTCCACCACGGCCACCGTTCCCCGCCGCTCGGCCAGGAGCACGACGGCCTGCCGCATGGTCGCGTCCGCCGGCAGCGCGGGGACGTCCTCGTCCACCATCACGTCGCGGACGCGGAGGAGAAGCTGCCGCCCCAGCGCGCCGCCCGGGTGGTAGCGGGCGAAATCCTCGCGCCCGAACCCCCGGCGCAGGAGGAGCGCCACGGCCAGCGCGTCGCCCATGGCCAGCGCGGCCGTCGTGGACGACGTCGGCGCCAGGTCGTGCGGGCAGGCCTCTTCCGCGACCGAGCAGTCCAGCACCCAGTCCGCGTGCCGGGCGAGGGACGAATCCATCCGCCCCGTGATGGCGACGACGCGCACGCCGCTTCGCCCCAGGTACTCCACCAATCCCCGCAGCTCGTCGCTTTCGCCGCTCTTGCTGAGCAGGATGGCCACGTCGTCCGTCCCCACGATCCCCAGGTCGCCGTGCAGCGCCTCCACGGGGTGCAGGAAGGTCGCGGGCGTCCCCGTCGAAGTCAGCGTCGAGGCGATCTTGCGGCCGATGTGCCCGCTCTTGCCGATCCCCGCCACGATCACGCGGCCGCCGGACGCCAGGATGGCCTCCACGGCCCCCGCGAACGCGTCGCCGATGCGATCTTCCAGCGCGGCCACGGCCTGCGCCTCCTGGCGGATGACCGTGCGGGCGCGCGCCAGCGTTGCGTCCAGCGACAGGCCGCCCTCGGCGGACTCCACGCGCTCCAGCACGTCCGTGCTCACCGGCCCTGCTCCCGCTCGCGCACGTAGGCGTCCACCGCGTCCGCCCACTGGCCGCGCGCCGTCAGCAGCGCCTCGGCAAACTCGCGGACGGCGCCGTGGCCGCCGTGCTTCGTCCCGGCCCACAGGGCGCAGGCGCGGGCGTCGCTCGTGGCGTTGCCCACCACCGCGGGGAGGCCTACCCGGCGCAGCACCGCGAGGTCCGGCAAGTCGTCGCCCAGGAACGCCGTCTCGTCCCAGCCAATGCCGTTCTTCGCCAGCAGGTCCGTGAGCGCCGCGAGCTTGTCCGCCGTGCGGTCCTGGTGCAGGTCATCCACCTGCAGCTCCTCCGCGCGGATGCGCACCGCCTCCGACACGCGCCCCGTGACGATGCCCACGCGCAGCCCGGCGTTGCGCAGCATCAGTACGCCTAACCCGTCCTGGATGTCGAAGCGCTTCAGCTCGATGGACTCGCCGGACCCGGTCGAGCCCAGGTAGACGCCGCCGTCCGTCATCACCCCGTCCACGTCGAACACCACGTAGCGGATGCGCTTCGCCAACTCGGCGGGGATGGGGCGCGGTGCGTCAGACACGGGCGGCCTCCATCCCCAGGGCGGCGCGCAGGGCAAGGGTTTCTTCCACCAGCGGCCGCAGGCGGTCCAGCGGCAGCATGTTGGTCGTGTCGCTCAACCCCTTCGCCGGCTCGGGGTGCGTCTCCAAAAAGAGCGCATCCGCACCCGCCGCCACCGCCGCGCGGACCAGCGTGGGGATGTGCCGGGGCTCGCCCCCGCTGATCCCCGCGCCCTCGCCCGGCCGCTGCACGCTGTGCGTGCCGTCGAAGATGGCCGGCGCGTCGCACGCCTCGCGCAGCAGCGCGAATCCGCGCATGTCCACCACGAGATTGCCGTAGCCGAAGAACGTGCCCCGCTCCGTCACGGCGACGGCGTCCGATCCCGCGCCGCGTACCTTGCCAGCCGCGCCGCGCATCTCGTGCGGCGCCATCCACTGCCCCTTCTTTACGTTCACCGCCCGCCCCGTCCGCCCCGCGGCAACCAGCAGGTCCGTCTGCCGGCACAGGAAGGCGGGGATCTGCAGCACGTCCACGACCTCCGCCACGGGCGCGCACTGCTCGGGCAGGTGGACGTCCGTCAGCAGCGGGAGCCCCGTCGCCTCGCGGACGCGCTGGAGCTTGCGCAGCCCCTCGTCCACCCCCGGACCGCGCGGCGAGCCGGGCGACGAGCGGTTGGCCTTGTCGAACGAGGCCTTGAAGAGGACGGGCAGATGGAGATCCGCCGACATCCGCGCCAGCGCCTCGCCGATCTGCAGGTTCAGCCGGTCGTCCTCCAGCACGCAGGGACCGGCGATGAGAAAGAACGGGCCGCCGACGCGGAAAAGCTCCGCGACGAACTCCACGCCCGCGCCTCCGTTCCGTGCCGGATCCGTCACGCCGTCACCCCGGCGGGGCGCTCGGCGGCCGGCTCCGTCCCGTTCACCGCGGCCGGCGCGGCCGGCGTGAGGTCGCGGTCCAGGCTCGTCTGCTCCTCGCCGTCGCGGCGCAGCATGGCCGCGCCCACGAACGACGCGAACAGCGGGTGCGGCTGGTCCGGGCGCGACTTGAGCTCCGGGTGCGCCTGCGTGGCCACGAACCACGGGTGGCTGGGCAGCTCGATCATCTCCACCAGGTTGCCGTCCGGCGACGTGCCGCTGATGCGCATCCCCGCGTCTTCCAGCTGCGGCCGGTACGCGTTGTTCACCTCGTAGCGGTGGCGGTGGCGCTCGCTGATCTCCATCGACCCGTAGATCTCCGCCGACCTGGATCCGGGGGCGAGGCGCGCCGTGTAGGCGCCCAGCCGCTGCGTGCCGCCCAGGTCCGTCACCTGCCGCTGCGAGTCCATCAGGCAGATGACGGGGTCGCTCGTGTCGCGCTCCCACTCCGCGGAGTCCGCGTTCGGCAGCCCGCACACGCTGCGCGAGAACTCGATGATGGCCGTCTGCAGCCCCAGGCAGATGCCGAAGAACGGCAGCCCGTTGTCGCGCGCCCATCCGATGGCGCTGAGCATCCCCTCCACGCCGCGCACGCCGAAGCCGCCGGGGATGAGCAGGCCGTGGTAGCCGGCCAGCTTTTCCGCGCCCTGCCCGTTCTCGAAGTCCTCCGAAGACAGCCAGTCGATCTGCACCCGGACGTCGTTGGCGATGCCGCCGTGGTACAGGGACTCCTGCACGGACTTGTAGCTGTCGACCAGGGCCACGTACTTGCCCACGACGGCGACCTTCACGATCCCGTTCTTGGGCCGCTTTACCCGTTCGACGAGCTGCTCCCACGACGCGAGGTCGGGCTTTTCCGTCTGCAGGCCGAGCTTGTGGCACACCTGCTCGTCCATCCGCTGCTTGCGGTACTCCAGCGGCACCTCGTAGATGCTCTTCACGTCCGCCGCCTCGATGACGCTGGCCACGTCCACGTTGGTGAACAGGGCGATCTTGCGGCGCATCTCCTGCGGGATGGGGTGTTCCGAGCGGCAGATGAGGATGTCGGGCTGAATGCCGATCTCCATCAACTCGCGCACCGAGTGCTGCGTGGGCTTGGTCTTGAGCTCGCCCGCCGCCGCGATGTAGGGGATGAGCGTGAGGTGGATGAACAGCGTGTGCTCGCGCCCCACCTCCTGCCGGTACTGGCGGATGGCCTCCAGGAACGGCAGCGACTCGATGTCGCCCACCGTGCCGCCGATCTCCGTGATCACCACGTCGTGATTGGGCGCGAGGCGGCGGATGGCGCCCTTGATGGCGTCGGTGATGTGGGGGATGACCTGCACCGTGGCGCCCAGGTACTCGCCGCGACGTTCCTTCTGGATGACGTCCTGGTAGATGCGGCCCGTGGTGATGGAGTTCGCGACGCTCAGCGACTCGCCCACGAAGCGCTCGTAGTG